>CAYYWN010000176.1:0-4588 GCA_964474485.1 uncultured Clostridium sp.
AATATGAAGAAATTAAAAATTTAGATGGAGTAGAAGCAATATATAAAACCAATACTACTTATTCTGAAATTGCACTTGAAAAAAGCAGAATTAATAGCTATTTTTTAGATAAATATAACTTTGAAGATCTTCATAAAGGCTTTATCCTTTCTGGTACTAGGATAAGAACCTATGATGAAGAGACTTTAGAATTATTAAAAGAAAATTTAATAAAAGGACATATAGATATAAAGTCCCTAGATGACTTTGGTATAATCATCGTAAATAAGAATGTAGATCAGGGTACCAAAAATCAACTAGTGATGAGAGACTTTTCTAATTATAAAATAGGTGAAGAAATGAAGTTGCCAAAAGTTGATTATTCTAATTCAAAAAAGACTATTAATAATCCCTTGGAATCTACAAAAGATGCAATTTATAAAGATAACTTTTATTTTCTAAAAATAGTAGGCATGCTGGATTCAGATCCATTAGCAGGAGACTATTTATTTAATAGAGGGCTAACTATTATAATGTCTGAAAAAGTGTATAAACAGATTGTAGGCGATTTAGATTCAAGTAACTTAATGTTAAAATTATCTTCTAATCAAAATGAAAGAGAAAAGGTTCAAGATTTCTTCCAACAAAAATCTCTTACAATGGATATTTATTTTAATGACATCCAAGCAATGGTTGAAAAAGATAATAAAATAGAATTTCAAATTAACGTTTTAGTCTATGGTTTTATTACAGTAATTACATTAATAAGTGCAGTAAATATAATAAACACTATAAGTACTAACCTGCTATTAAGAAAAAGAGAGTTTGCCACCTTAAGAGCTATAGGCATGGGTCAAAATCAAGTTATAAAATTAGTACTTTTAGAAGGAACATTCCACGGTATACTAGCTTCTATCTTTGGTAGTATTATCGGCGCTAGCCTTAGTTTTCTTCTTTATAATATATCCTCACCCTTAGTGGATATAAAAAGGGTAATACCTTGGAATTCCATTATTATAGCTTCTTTAGGCTCCATACTAATAACATTTATAGCTTCTCTTTGGCCACTTAAGAAAATAAAGAGTCAAAACATAGTAGAAAGTATAAGAATAGAAGAATAGCAAAATAACAAAAGGTAATAACTGGTAATATATAAGAAAAGGTAAAAAACGGGTTTTTAAGAATCCGTTTTTTTTGTTTTTTAAATCTAAACTCAGTTAAAATACTTTTGTCTTTACTCAATATCATAGTATCACCCAATAATTGTGAACTGTCCCCCATTTATTCTCCCAAAACTATTGACTTAATATTCTGAATAATGTATAATCAACTTATAAAACAAAATAAACCTCTTAGCAATTAAATAATAATTAAATAATTAGGAGGTGTAAAATTTATAAGTTAGTACTTCTAAAATATTAATAAGAAAAGAGGTGAGACCACCAGAAAATTAAATTTTATAAATAAAACGCTTAAATTTGTTTTCCTCTTTGCAAAGGGTTAATTATAAATATAACCATTAAGTAATATATAAGAGTGAATAACAAATGGACATTACGGAAGGAGACTCCATATTGACAGATACAGAAAATAGTCCGCCAAAAATAAGTAAAAGTTATGGTGCTTACTAAAAAGATTTATCTTAAATCATAAATGGTAAGCGCCATAACTTTTTTATTTATTATTAAATTAACCATTTTTAACTTAGAGTCTTTTAAATTTATGCACTTCACCAAGTATATATATTATTGTATGATTATACAGATATAAATCTTTTAAAATAATACTTGGAGAAAATCTTCCTTGGTAACATTTGATATATAATTAGACATATCAACATCTTTTAAGGCTTCAATAACAGCAGCCTTTTCCTGTTTTATTCCTTTAAGTTTATTTTCTACATTTCCTATGTCTTCTTTACCAAATGGAGTATCCAATATTTTAATATCATTAATAATTCCAAGCTTTACATCAATATTAGATTCTATTGTTCCCCCTTTAAACTTTTTCTCTTCTTTAAAGTTGTATTTAGGAGACTTACCAAAATTCCAATCCCAGGTACTATACTTTTCTTCTCTAAGCTTAGTTATAATGCCTAATTCTTCTTCGTTAAACACTTCAATATTTGCATCCTCTTTAACAGCTAAGTGGTTAAATATTGCCTCTTTAAATTCTAATACATTCATAGGATTATCTTTTAAGTGATCACTTATATTAGTAACCCTGCTTCTAATAGACTTTACACTTTTATCTGTAAACTTAATAGGTTTTGAAACAAGTGCTTTGCTTAAATCAGCCATACTAGAAGAAAATAATAAAGTTCCATGATGCATCACTCTATTCTTGTACTTACACTGAGCATTTCCTGAAAATTTCTTACCTTCTATTAAAAGATCATTTCTTCCTGAAAATTCAGCCTTAACTCCAAGTTCACGTAAAACCTCAATTATTGGTTCCACAAATTTTTCAAAATCATTAAAACTTTGTCCATCATTTACAATGAAGGTGAAGTTTATATTTCCAAGATCATGGAATACTGCTCCCCCACCCGTAAGTCGTCTAACAACCTTTATACTATTTTCAGTTATGTAATCTAAATTTATTTCAGAAAGAGTGTTTTGATTTTTCCCTACAACTATGCAAGACTCATTTCTCCAAAGCATAAAATATTCCTCATCAGTATGCTTTAATAAATATTCTTCTGATGCTAAATTAAAATAAGCATCTGTATTTAAATTATCTATATATCTCATGTCATTTCTCCTTTGCCTTTAAATTATCAAAGCCTTATTATCAAAATCTTTATTTAAATTTCTAATCTATTTATTAAAATCCTTATTTAAAGTTTCCTTAGTTCCTAGTTCCCACTTCTCATATCACAACCACTGTTTTTTTATAACTAAAATCCACATACCCTTAGGTTGCCTCTAAGAATATGTGGAAGCTAGTATTATTACTCTCACAAAATCATGAACTTTTTACTTTCTAGGAGGAGCTATATGAATTGCTTCTTTTTTTAATCCTAAAGCAGCCTCATAAAATGCCTCACTTAATGTTGGATGTGCATGAACTGTCCCCTTAATATCTTCTACACTAAGCTTATTATTTATTGCAAGTGCACCTTCATGAATTAGGTCAGAAGCATGTGGTCCCATAATATGTACCCCTATTATGGTATCATCTTCTTTAAGTGATAGTATTTTAATAAATCCATCGCCTTCTCCAAGAGATAGTGCCTTTCCGTTAGCACCAAACATAAATTTACTTGCATTATATTCTAGTTCTCTTTTTTTAGCCTCATCTTCAGTAACCCCAACTGAAGCGATTTCTGGAAATACAAATATGCAATCTGGTATTATTGCTTCGTATTTTTTATTTGTAAGTCCAGCTATATGTTCTACTGCATAAACTCCTTGATGAGATGCAGCATGAGCTAAAAGTGATATACCGTTCACGTCCCCAATTGCATATACACCCTCTATATTAGTTTTAAGATTCTCATCTACCCTTATGCCTTTTTTATCCATAACTATTCCCAGTGATTCTATATCTAAGCCTTTTACATTAGCTCTTCTCCCCTTAGAAATCAATATTGTATCCGCAGTTATAGACATTTCTCCCTTTTTACCCTCAGCTTTTATGACAAGTTTTTCTCCTTGTCTTTCAATAGATTTTACATCTACTGATGATTGAACTTCTATGCCTTGTTTCTTTAGATAAGCAGAATATCTTTTTGTAATGTCACTATCTACAGATGGAAATATTGTTGTAGAAGCTTTAATAACTTTAACTTTGGTTTTCATAGCATTAAATATTCCAGCGAATTCTAATCCTATTACGCCTCCTCCTAAAACTACTAATTCTTCTGGTATTTCCTCAAATTCTAAAAGTTCATCACTAGTTACAACACCTTTTTCTTCAATACCTTTTATGTTAGGCATATACGGAACAGATCCTGTAGCTATTATGATATTTTTAGTTGTCATATCCTGTACACCATCTGCAGTCTTAACAGTAACTGTATTTTTATCCTTCAAAGTAGCTTCTCCAAAAATAACTTCTACCTTATTAGCTTTTAAAAGTTGTTCTACTCCTGATACTAGCGTATGTACAATTTTATTTTTTCTATCCTGTACCTTGGCTACATTTATGCTATAATCAGAAATATTTATGCCGAACTCATCTATATTTTCTAATATGTTAAGTATTTCAGCATTTCTATAAAGAGCTTTTGTAGGTATACAGCCTCTGTTAAGACATGTACCACCTAGCTTATCCTTTTCTATTACTGTAACTTTAAGTCCAAGTTGGGCTGCTCTTATGGCAGCCACATATCCTCCTGGACCTCCTCCTATTATAATTATATCCTTATCCATTATATATCCTATCCTCCTAATTCTCTTTACTCCACTTTACAATTGGAGTTCTTGCAGCTTTTACCTCATCTAGTCTTCTAACTGGAGTATTATGAGGAGCTGTTTTGAATATTTCAGGATTTTCTTCTGCTTCTTTAGCTATTTTGATCATAACATCAATAAACTCATCAATAGTTTCTTTGCTCTCAGTTTCAGTAGGCTCTATCATAAGTTCGCTATCTACTATAAGAGGA
>CAYYWN010000176.1:4598-5078 GCA_964474485.1 uncultured Clostridium sp.
AACGGTTGTTGGCTGGCAGCCTTATTCTATAAGCCTCGTTGCAATATCAATGGTTGAAACCCCTGCCTCTTTATTTTTTATTCCTGCAAATACTACTTCATGTTTACATACTTTATCAATAGCTATTTTGTAATAGTCTCTTAGTCTTTCTTTAATATAGTTAGCATTAAGAACAGCCACTTCTGTAGCTTCTTTTAGTCCATCACTACCTAACGTTAATATATAAGTATGAGCTCTTACTAAAACTCCAAAGTTTCCATAAAAATTCTTTATTTTACCTATGGACTCTGGCTTATTATAGTCTAACATAAATATATCATCTATCTTTTTAACTGTTGGAACAGGTAAGAATTTTTCTAATTCCTTCTTAACTCCAACTGGTCCTGATCCTGGACCTCCTCCACCATGAGGTGTGGAAAAAGTTTTATGAAGATTTAAATGGCACACATCAAATCCCATATCTCCAGGTCTTGTAAGTCC
>CAYYWN010000177.1:0-5024 GCA_964474485.1 uncultured Clostridium sp.
AAGAACAATTAAAGGATTAGATTTGTGGAGGTCAAGAAGATGAAGAAATACAATAATTATGAAAATGAAATTATTCAAATTACAAAACAAAAGAGGTGTGAAACATGGATTTTATAGTAGATACATTATTTCAGATATTTTTTGCGTTTTTTTGGGTAGTTGTATTGTTGGTGCTTTTCATTAAAATAAAAAAGGACAAGAAAAATAAAGCTGGATTTCTAGTATTTTTAATATTAAGTCCTTTACTTATGATATGGACTGTTTATTCTTATAACCATGTATTGGAGCCACGTTTTCAAGACATTAAATATTATATTAATAAAGATTACCAGATTACTACTGGAAAGTGCAGTAGTTTGAATAATGGGGGGAAGGGGGTAACTTCATCATTTGTATTAGATGAAGAGACTTATTATTATAATAAAAGGCTTAATAAAATTTATAAGGATAAAAGTTATAAGTTGCACTATCTTCCTAATAGTAAATATGTTATTGAATCGGAAAGTTTAGAATAAATAAAGTATGGATATCACCCTACTTTATTTATTTAATATTTTATTCCTGTTCCGCCTAAAGTACCTTGCATATCTAAAAATACTGCCTTTTTTAAAACATTCATAATTATAAACCTCCCTTATATTTCTTTCAGGTACATCATAGAAGGGAACATAGTACATAATTCACCATTGTTTTGATATTTGCCAAAAGTCTTTAGAAATATCAGACCATAATATACAATTATTAGGTATAATTAGATATGTTGTAGAGAAGAAGCATAAAAGAATAAAACAAAGATGAAAGGAGAAATTCAATCATAGATGATGAGGAGATTTTTTTGCTTGAGTTTTTAATGGAAATAATGACAGTGAGCATTGTTATTCAGTAGCTGGAAGAAAGTGAGAAGAAGGTAGGGATGTATTATGATATGTAAAGAGTGTTATAGCGATAATCCAAGGGTAACCCCCCTTTTAAATCCAGAGCATTGTTTAGAAAATCATACTCAATATATATGTTCAATGTGTGGAAGATGTATATGTATCGAGAAGGATGATAAGCGAGATGTCTATAGATGGAGTTTTCCATTTAAGACATTAGAAATTGCTAAATTATATTTGATAACGGCAGAAGTAAGTTACAAAGATGTTTGTGGAATATATGAGATTACAGCAAAGAATAATAGAATCTTTTATAAAGTCTTTCATACCGAAGAAGATTTGGAAAAATATTTATCTAAGAACAAAGATAAGTCATGTAAGGATAAGAAGCATATTTATATATCTAGGCAATATATTGAAAGTACTAATGCTCAAATTCGTAAATTAAATAAGGATGAAATAGAAAATTACCTTAAAGAGCAAAAGTAATTTCAGAAATTATATTATTAGTATTTGCACAGGGAATAATTTTAACGGGAGGAGCATTTGGAGTAGAAGCATCAATAGTTGCAGTATTAGTATATATTGTGGTTATAATTTTTACATTATTTTAAATTAGAAGAAAATCTATTTATACTAATTATAAAAATACTAAATGAGGTGGAGTATGAAAGATTATAAAGAAAAATCTAAACAGAGTTTCGATAAGCAAGCTAAGATATATGATGAAAGTAATTACAGCAAATATCCAAGAGAATGTTATCCTCATGTTATCAAGTGATTCTTAGATTCAGGTGGAGTTCGCTTATAAGGAATACATATCTCCATCTGAGTCTTAGAAGAACTTATCCAGGGGCGTATCAGCCGTCATCCCCCACCTTGAAGAGGATAGGAGTGTTACGGATGGTAGCCATCGGATAAATAGTTATAATAAAACGGACAGATATACCTGTCCGTTTTTTATTTAATTGAATATTGATGAATTATTGAATTTAAACATGAACTTATATGGTGTATAATTACATTAACGGTATTCTATAGGTAGCTAAAATTGTGATTAGGAGGAGTATTTATGATTTATTTTTCTAACGTATTAACATTTCTTATTTTTATGATGTTGGGGGGGAGTGTTGCTAAAAAAACCATGAAATATACTAATAAAGGTTATAATTATGGTCTATTAGTTTTAGCAGTTATATCATTTTGGATAGGTAAAGGCACCTATTTAGTTAAGATTTTTGATTTTGAGGTTAATTTATCTATTGCATTAATTGCATGGTTTTTAGGGATACTCATAAGACGACTTACAGTGAAATATTCATTGAAAAGAGTAAATTAGGTATTAAAAGATGAAGGCGTTGTAGGATGTAAACCTACAAATGCTTTCATCTTCTATATTGAAAAATATTTTAAAAAATTCATTAATCCATATGATGATTAGATATGTTTTATAGGGTAGAGATTCTAAATTGTCTATACCTATAAATATGACTTTTTTATTTTATTTTTATTTATATAAACTATAAGCAATAAAATTAATCCAAATACAAAATAACTTATATTCAAGATTTTCTGTTGAGATTCTTGAACCCAATTATAAATAGGATATTTTGTTGCATATAATGCTAATCCAACAAAGTAAAATACCATAAGCAAATTTAGACCTTTTTTATTTTTTATATATTTAAAAGTATAATAGCCAATAAAAAATATCAAGATAGCAATTAATCCGTAATCCATAATAATCACCTCCTTTTATTAAATTCTTCTTTTAAAATTGCATAACTTTTTAAATCTTTTGGTACTCCATTCTTTATAACGTCTTGTTTACGAGTGCCTTCATACTTCATTCCTATCTTTTCCATTACCCTATAAGAACCTATATTAGAATCCATGCATAATGCATATATTCTATTTAAACTTAGCTCTTTAAATCCATATTCTATAAGAGCCTTAGATGATTCTGTACAATACCCTTTATTAAAGTAAGGCACTCCAATCCAATAAGATAATTCTGCTTTTCTGTGAATACTGTTCATCATTAGTGCTACTGTGCCTATTAGTTCATTACTGTCTTTTTTTATTATTGCATATATAATTCCTTTCTTATTAATGAAAATATCTTTATGTGAATTAATCCACAGTTCTGCCATTCCATCTTCGTAGGGATGTGGAACATTGAGAGTTGTTTTTGCTATTTTTGAATCTCCAGCGAGCTCTTTTACTCTACTAGAATCAGATATTTCAAATGGTCTTAATAGTAAATTATCTGTATGAATTACTGGTTGAATAGGCATAATTATCCCCCTCCATTAATGTGCTAATTAAATAAAGTTAATTTTTCATTTGACAATATATTACTAAATAATAATATATAGTATTCTTAGGAAATATGCAACACACTCAGATTACATATTATCTAAAATCTACATAAGTATAAAAAATACAAGCCCCTCACAAGGGGCAATGACAATAATAATAACAAGAATAATATAAATAAGAATAACAATAAAGATAATAATATAAATAACAATAAAAATTTAAATAGCAATATGAATAATAAAGAATATTATAGTTAAGAATAATAGTAACTATGAAAATTAACATTAAAGAGCAAAAAGAGACCCAGCTAAAATGATCTTTTGATTATTTTAGCTGGGTCTCTTTTTTGTTGTTGTTTTACAACTTGGATATTGTAAATACAACTACAAATATAATTAATTTTAAATTCTTAGTGTAACTTTATTAAGTTTTGCATACCTAATGATTAGAGAACTTACTATTAAGGAGGTTTTAATGTGGCAAAGTATAGAAGCATTATGGTTGAATTTTGGAGGGATAATTTCATTGTAAAGTTGTCTTTTGAGGAAAAGAGCTTTTACCAATACTTAATGAATGATCCAGGTAGTAGTCAATGTGGTATTTACTCATTTTCTCTTTCTGTAGCTGGATTTGAGACAGGCTTAAGTAATGATAGGGTAATGGAATTGATTGGGAAATTTGTAGCTGATGAAAAGATTCTTTATGATGAAAAGACCGAGGAGATTATGATATTAAATTGGTATAAATATAATTTAAATTCCAGTAGAAATACCCATGTTTGCATAAATAGGGAACTTAAAAGAATAAAGAGTAAGAGCTTTTTGTGTAAGTTTTATGAGCTTTGCAAAAGCACCAAGTTCTCTTTAGATACTATGTTTGAAGATATTGACATAATAAAAGAGAGATCAAATGAAAAGTTATCAAAAGAAGCTATTGAAAGCTGCTACAGGGAAGATAACATAGAGGAAAAGGCTAACGTAGCCTCAAAAGATAACATAACAGAAAAAGATAATACAAAAAAATGTTTAAAAGATAATGAAAAATCAGGGATGAAGGAGATATTATCAGCCTTTGATAATAACATTCATATGGCTACTTTTATGGAACTTGAAAGTCTTAAAGCTTGGAGGGAAGAAATAGGTTCAGAGCTTGTGGTCCTAGCTATAAATGAGGCTGCTCAAAATAATGTGAGGAATATGAAATATATAAACGGGATACTATTAAACTGGAAAGACAATGGACTTAAGACTTTAGTGGATGTTAAAAATTATATGGATACATTTAAAAAAGGCAAGGTCAAAAACAATTTTAAGCAATCTAATAATAATAATAATAATAATGGATTTAGGAATCCTAGTTACTATGAGTTTAAACCACAAAATGTGGGGGCTTATAGGGTAGTTGGGGAGGACATTTATGAAGATGGAACAAGTATTTAACAAAGAGGCTGAAGCGGAGGTTCTATCTTCCGTACTTTTAGACAATAAATCCTTAGTTAATATTGTAGATATGTTGGATTACGATGATTTTTATATAACAAGTCACAAAATCATCTATAAGGGCATGTTGGAACTTTATAGTAAAAGTGAAAATATAACACCTATAACCTTATTTGAAAATCTAAACTCATTTTCAGGGGAAATAGGAGGGATAAGCTATATTTCAGAACTACTAGCTAGTGGGACAAGCTCCTTGCTTATAGAATCCTATGCAAATATAGTAAAAGAAAAATCTAATAATAGAAAGGTTATAAAAGAGCTTCAAGGTGCTTTAAAGAGTTTAACAAATGGTGAGAAGAAATACTTTGATGTAGTTGATGGTCTCCAA
>CAYYWN010000178.1:0-5017 GCA_964474485.1 uncultured Clostridium sp.
TTTCCTTCGTCTATAATCTCAATAACACTTACTACTTGGCTTTCATTTATAGAAAGCTCCCTTGCCAGTTTTTGTTCAATATTACTTGTCATTACCACACCTCATTATTAATATAAGTTTATCTCTATTCTTTAAGTTTTCCATTATTGCTTTGTTTTAAATATTCGTTTATAAACAAATCAATATCTCCATCCATAACAGCATCTACATTCCCATTTTCCACCAAGGTTCTATGATCCTTTACTAAATTATATGGATGAAAAACATAAGATCTTATTTGACTACCCCAGCCCATATCTTTTTGTTCTCCAGTCAAATCTTCAATTTTATCCTTATGTGCTCGCTCTTTTAATGCTATAAGCTTTGACTTTAAAACCTTTAGTGCCACTTCTCTATTATAATGTTGGCTTCTTTCATTTTGACATTGAACAACTATACCTGTTGGTATATGAGTTATCCTAACTGCAGATTCTGTTTTATTTACATACTGTCCTCCAGCGCCGCCTGCTCTAAAGGTATCTAGTTTTATATCCTCTGGCCTAATATCAATGTCTTGATCTTCTTTTAATTCTGGAAGCACCTCTACAGATGCAAAAGAAGTCTGCCTTTTACCACTAGAATTATATGGAGATATCCTAACTAGCCTGTGTATTCCTTTTTCAGTTTTAAGATATCCATAGGCAAATTCTCCAGATACATTAAGTGTAACACTTTTAATTCCAGCTTCATCCCCACTAATATAATCAATTATCTCAATCTTAAATCCTTTGCCCTCAATCCACCTTGTATACATTCTAAGAAGCATTTCAGTCCAATCTTGAGCATCATTACCACCAACGCCCACATGAAGCGTTACTATAGCATTATTTCTATCATATTCTCCTGAAAGCAAAATTTCTATTCTAAAATTATCAATATCCTTTTCTAAAAGTTTTATATCACTTATAAATTCTTTTATAATAGAATCTTTCTCTTCACCAATAAGGGTTCCTAAAACTTCTATATCTTCTAATCTTAGTACTAATGAATTGTACTTATCTAACTGATCTTTTAAGGATTTGCATTCTTGCGATACTTTCTGAGCATTTATATTATCGTCCCAAAACTCTGGGCTTTGCATTTTATGTTCATATTCTTCAATAACCATCTTCATTGTTAAAATGTCAAAGTGAAGCCCCCATTTCTTTTAAAGTTTCTTTAAATTGCGGAACTTTATATAATTGTTCCTCTAATTGCAAAATCATATTTTCATCTCCCTTTAAATAATGTACTACTAAATGAATATAGATTTGCAACTTCTTACAAGTTGCAAATCTATACTATAACTAAGCTTCTCTACCACAACAATTTTTGTACTTTTTACCGCTTCCACAGGTACATGAGTCATTTCGTCCAACCTTTTCTTCTTTTTTTATTGGTTCTTTTCTAACTGAGGAGTCTTCATAATTAGTCGAAACCTCTTTTACTACCTTTTCTCTTTCAGGTGCTCTTTCAACTTGAACCTGTAATAAGTATCTTACAGTATCATGTTTTATGTTATAAATCATCTCATCAAACATGGTACTTCCTTCAAATTGATATGCTTGCGTAGGATCTTGTTGCTTATATGCACGTAACCCTATACCTTGTTTTAAATGATCCATGTTGTCAATGTGATCCATCCACTTAGTATCAACTACTCTTAAAAGAATAACTCTTTCTATCTCTCTCATACTTTCATTTCCAAAGTCTTTTTCTTTTTCTTCATAAATGTTATGAGCTATAGATAAGTACCTTTCTTTTATTTCCTCATTTGATAATAATTCTAAGTCTTCAACTTTTACCATACGGTGTGGAACATATAGATCTTCCATAAAATTAACTAGCTTTTTAATATCTTCTTTAAATGTATCTTCTATTCCTGATAGATGAGAATCCACAGCGTTATTAATAACATCCTTTATCATATCTTGAACCTGTTCTCTTAAGGTTTCGCCTTCTAGAACCTGAGTTCTTTGTCTGTATATTATTTCTCTTTGCTGATTCCTAACATCGTCATAACCTAAAAGAGTCTTTCTCACATCGAAATTATTTCCTTCGACTTTCTTTTGTGCATTTTCAATGGCTCTTGTCACCATTTTGCTTTCTATTGGATCATCTTCTCCAAGCCCAATTTTATCTACTAACCCTTGCAATTTTTCCGATCCAAAAACTCTCATTAAATCATCTTCTAAGGATAGATAAAATCTAGTAGATCCAGGATCTCCTTGACGTCCTGAACGCCCTCTAAGCTGGTTATCTATACGCCTTGATTCATGTCTTTCTGTACCTATTATCTTAAGACCACCAATCTCTGATATACCTTCTTCCAGCTTAATATCGGTACCACGACCTGCCATGTTAGTAGCTATAGTAACTAACCCTTTTTCTCCTGCATGAGATACTATATCAGCTTCTCTCTCATGATATTTAGCATTTAACACTTGATGTGGGACTCCTTTTTTCTTTAAAAGGGCTGATAAAACTTCTGATTTTTCTATGCTAGCTGTACCTACTAAAACCGGCTGTCCCAATTTATAAGACTCTTCAATATCTTTTATTATTGCATTGTACTTACCTTTTACACTTTTAAATATAGTGTCAGGATAATCCATTCTTTTAATTGGCATATGAGTAGGTATTGCAATAACATCTAATCCATATATTTCTCTAAACTCTACTTCTTCAGTTTGTGCCGTTCCTGTCATACCAGATAACTTACTATACATCCTAAAATAATTTTGGAATGTTATTGTAGCCAGAGTCTTAGATTCTTTTTCAACTTTAACTCCTTCTTTCGCCTCGATAGCTTGATGAAGTCCATCACTATATCTTCTGCCTTCCATAAGTCTTCCAGTAAATTCATCAACTATTACTACTTCACCATCTTTAACCATATAATCTTTATCTCTTCTCATTACATAGTTTGCTTTTAAAGCCTGGGTAATATGGTGTTGAACCTCCATATTTTGAGCATCTGCATAGTTCTCAAGTCTAAAATACTTTTCAGCCTTTTTAACTCCATCTTCGCTAAGTATTGCAGAATTTGTCTTCTCATCTACAGTAAAATCCTCTTCTTTTATTAAAGTCTTTGCAAAGTAATCTGCAACTTTATAAAACTCGGTAGATTTTTCTCCTTCACCAGAGATTATAAGAGGTGTCCTTGCCTCATCTATAAGTATAGAATCTACCTCATCTACTATACAAAAGTTTAATTTTTTTTGAACTTTTTCCTCTTTATATATGACCATGTTATCTCTTAAGTAATCAAATCCATACTCATTATTAGTACCGTATGTTATATCTGAATTATAAGCTTCTCGCCTTTGCTCAGAACTTAGACCATGTAGTATTACTCCTACCTTTAGCCCTAAAAATTCAAATATCTGACCCATCCACTCTTTATCTCTGTTTGCAAGATAATCATTTACTGTTATGATATGGACTCCATCACCACTTAAAGCATTTAAGTATGCAGGAAGTGTGGCAACTAAAGTCTTACCTTCACCTGTCTTCATTTCTGAAATTCTGCCTTGATGAAGAACTACCCCTCCTATAAGTTGTTCCCTAAAATGTCTCATACCTAAGGTTCTTACAGAAGCTTCTCTTACTACGGCAAACGCTTCTGGTAGTATGTCATCTAGCTTTTCACCTTTTTGTATTCTTGATTTAAACTCATTGGTTTTTTCTTTAAGCTCTTCATCACTTAAACTTTTAATTTTTTCTTCTAGTTTTTCTATTTCATCTACAATTGGAATAATTCTTTTTACTTCTCTCTCACTATAACTTCCAAAAACCTTATCAATTAATCCCATACTTTCATCCTCACCATTCTGTTCTTATAATAACTCATTATTAAATTATATCATTGAATGAGTAAACATTTCAATACTAAGCTGTAAAAGTAAAAATATTTAAAATAATAGCAGCTCCTTATAAAGAGCTGCTATATAAAAATAATAACTTTTTATTTCTAATTTTAAAGTTTTAAAATTCAGGCTCTATTAAACCGTAGTTTCCATCTTTTCTCTTATAGATCACATTTACTTCCTCTGTGTCTGAATTTTGATATACAAAGAAACTATGTGCTAAAAGCTCCATTTGTAAAACTGCTTCTTCTGTACCCATTGGCTTTATTGCAAATCGCTTAGTTTTAACTACCTTTGGTTCTTCCTTGTCCTTTTCTTCATAAGCTATTATGGATTGAAACCTTAAAGAATCCCCAGTATTTCTTCTTTGCAATTTTGTTTTTTGCTTTCTAATTTGTCTTTCTAATTTATCTACTACTAAATCAATAGAAGCATATAAATCATCTGTTGACTCTTCGCCTCTTAATATTACTCCATTAAACGGTATTGTTACTTCAATTATTTGTCTGTTTTTTTGTACGCTTAATGTGGCATGTGCTTCTACATTTGGACTAAAATACTTTTCCAGCTTTGAGAGTTTCTTTTCCACTGTTTCCTTCAACGCTTTTGTAAGTTCTATGTTTTTGGCCATTACTACTATTTTCATAATTCCAGCCCCTCTCTGCTACGTTGTATTATTTAACTTTGATTAAGATGACATTTATTTATGTCCTTGTACTTATTCTATAACTTTTTTTGAAATTTAACAAGGGCTATTGTGTTAATTTACGAAATATTGTGTGCATTTATTGTTTTATTATATTTCTAGCTAATTAAAATTCTATTAATTTTTTATTAGTTTATCTTATAATCTAATTAATATCGTAAAATATATTTTATATTCATATGTACAAATTTAATTATTTATTAGTATCTTAAGTTTTAAAAAAATAAAGCCTTTAGTCAAAAATTGACTAAAGGCTTTATCTAGCTAGTTGACCTGGTCTTTGACCCCACACCCGCCTGCTGGAACTTTTGCTACTAGGAATTAACCCCTCACTACTAATTCTCTCATTTTTTGTAAATGGCAGGACTGACCTCTAAGCCGCACCATGATCATTAAACCTTTTGTTTAACTTACGTGGATCGTT
>CAYYWN010000179.1:0-4999 GCA_964474485.1 uncultured Clostridium sp.
AAGTGAGTTTGCATAATTTTTTTTATCATCTAACTTGCTAAACTTTACTTTCGCAAGATAAGTATAGCTTATTGCCTCATTTAAGCTTTCTAGTTTATAGAAAGTATTTGCAATATAATAATATATCTCACCTATTAAGGCATCATCCCCCATATTATTTTCTAAAAATGTTTTTTCTGCTTGCTTTAAATAGCTAATAGCAGAATAATAAGCTTTTGCATCAAATGTAACCGTACCTAAGTTTAAAAAGGTTTTTACAACCTCTTCATAGCTATTATTTTTTATGAATATAACATTTGATGATAGAAAAAACTGTTGTGCTAGACCATATTCATTTTGGGATTTATGTATGATAGCCCTTAGATATAAGTTTTTTGCCTTTCTATATTCTAAGTTATATTTCTCTCCATAATATAAGGCCTTTTCTATATATCCGATGGCACTATTTAAATCTTCGTTGAGTATATTAGATTCTGCCATATTCTCAAAAAACAAACAAATCTTTTCTGCTTGGCTTTCCTCGGACTCCATAAGATAATCCACAGAAGTTTCAAGGGCATAGGCTAAATATTCTAATAAGTCCATACTCGGATTAGACTTACCTGACTCTACTAAACTTATTTGTCCTGGGGTTATCCTGTCTTTAGCTAAGTCCTTTAATGTCATATTTAATTCTTTTCTACGTCTTTTAATCTTTTCACCTAAAGCTAAAATCTCCATAATCATCCTTCCTCCATAATATATATATTAACAATGTTAAATTCTTGCATGAATATTCTGTTTTATTATATCATATTTTTGATATAAACCCTATATTTATTAGGATAAATATGGTGAATTTTAATTTTTTCTTTAATTCTTTTATAGATTGTTACATTATATTACATATATGTATTATCACCTCAACTTGTCATGGTTTTTTAGAAATTTAAATTAACTTTATTAAATTAACTTTATTAAATTATAATTTTTAGAAAAAAAGAGAAGTTCAATAAAAATTAAACTTCTCTTTTTTTGTATTCTTATTTCATAAAACTTGATATACCACTGTACATTCCATCTGCTACATTTCTTATAGCTTTACCTGATCTTCTAATCTTTTTTTTAGTTTTTTTGTCTAGCATATCAGTACTCATCATGCTAACAGCAGCACCTATGGCAATTCCTGTAGTCATTCCTGTAATAAATTTAGTATTTTTCATATTTAACCACCCCTTCTTTTATTTCTATAGGTAGTTTATACACTTTTTATATTATTAAACGTTGTAATAATTGGAGAATAAATAAAACCTTATTTTAAAAGATTAATTATAATGTTATCTTTTAGTTCAGAGTTTAATGATTTTAAGTATTTATCAATGTCTTTAAGCGAAAGTCTTTTTATCTTTCCTATAGCTTCCAATACTTCATTTTCATTTTTGTTTTTGATAATTTTTATTGTTCCTAAATCTTTGTCTTGATTTTTATTTTCTTCCATGTAACTTTTGTTAGCTATATTGGAAATCTTTATATCTTCTTTAGAAGACTCACTTAGTATGTTTCCTATAGTTTTTATTATCTCTTCATCTCTTACTTTTATTTTTTCCCTTTTAAGTAACTTATTAAAAATATTTTTTATTTCTACGCCTGCAGCAGATTTTGCAAGTTCATCCGCTAGCTCATTATACAAGTCTAGGGTATGACTATCTACTTTAACAAATATTATTTCTAATCCCTTTTCTTTCATAGCATAATTCATGAAATTATAATAATCTTCTGATGACTTTCCTTTTCTTTCCCAATATCCTGTGGCATGGTGACTTATTCCCTCATAATCATGAAATATAAGTATATTCTTATATCCTTCTTTTAGAGCATATTCAGTCCCTCTAAGTGATGCTTTAAGCTCTCCTGCTATTTGCCTTGAACATTTTTCGCTATCTTCTATACCGTTGCCTTTTTCAACATATACTATTTCATCTTCTATTATAACTACAAATCCATATCCATAAACGCCAGTTGCTATGTTAAAGCTACCATCTACATATATTTGGGGAATATCTTTTGGATACTCATCTACCCCTTTTTTAAGAAGTCTATTATCATTTTTTAAAAAGTTTTCGGCTTCCATCAAAGATTCAAAACTTTTATATTTAGCACTCTTTACACCTTTAACGTAACTTAAACACTCGTTCCAACTATTAACGATTTTGTTTGTTACTTTCTGACCTTCTAGACTATCATATCCTTCTTTTATGGCATAAAACTTCTTTCCCATCTATTACCTCACCTTATTTTCTATGCAAATTTTAATATAGCATTATATAACTTATCCACATTTGTTCCACCACTAAATTTATTTATGTACTTTATAGCCTCTTTTAATACTACAATTATATTATTTTGGCCCTCCCAATTTTCTAATATCACAGGGATCGGTACATCATTAACTACTCTATTAAGCGCAAAAAATACTACTGCAAATTCATCTATTTTCCCTATAAAAGGTATCCTATTCGGAATAATATCAAAGGGTAGTGTTAAATAAGCAATAGATGTACCTAATGCTATTTTAGTCTTCATCTTAACTCTTTTATCTTTAAATATCCTATAAATTAAAGATAAAACATCTGGAATAATCATTGCCCATTCAGTAGTTTCTTTATATTTTTCTGGTACCTTTTGTTTAACCCTTTCTCTAGTCATAGAATAACAATCTTTAACCTTTTCTAAGCTTTTAATGTTATCATAGCTTATATCTTCTTCTATAACATCTTCAATCTTTAAAGATTCTATACCTTTATTTAATGTAACTTCTAAACTTGAAACTGAAACTTCCACATAAGATTTTAATAATTCTATATAATCTAATTTAAATGTTACATAAGGCACCGCTTTTAATAATATGTTTAAATCTAATGTAACATTATCTTCTTTAACGTATACACCCTTTTGTTTTAAATCATCTATGGCTTTTTTTAAGGTGTATTTTTTAAGTAGGGATATAACCCCTATCTTGTACACCTTAAGGGACGTAAGTTTTAAATTTATCTTATTGTTATAAAAACTTCCAAAGGCTAAAGTAAGTTTAAACGGTATATCAATGACCTTTTTATATAATCCTATTACTTCTATAAATTCGTTTATGAAAATAGATTTAATTTTAAAACCTTCTATATTTAAATATTCATCTATAATTCCAACTAAATCTTCTTCTGATAATTTAACCTTCACATTAGAAACTAACATAGTAATTCACTTCCTTTTACGAAATAGTCTAAAATATAATTAATTTTTAAAGACGCCTTATTCTTTAAATAATATAAAAGAAATTATAAGTCCTCCTACAAGCCCTCCTAAGTGACCAAAATTATCTATATTAGGTATAGTAATACCTATTAATATATTAACAACTATAACAGATAATATGTTCCTTAAAAATTCTTTACCTATTTTATGTTTCATTTTATATGCAAAAACAAGACAAGCCCCTAAAAGTCCAAAAATTGCACCTGAAGCACCTACTGAAGTACTTTCTGAAAATATATAAGAAGCTAGTGATGAAGTAATTCCTGAAAGAAAATATATAATCAAAAATTTCTTTCTTCCATAAAAGCTCTCTACTATTTCACCTGTAGTTCTAAGAGCATACATATTTAAACCCAGATGTAACAAGCCACCATGCAAAAACATAGCCATAAATAATCTGTAATATTGTCCTCCATTTATTAAAACATTATTTTTAGCTCCTAAAAGTAATAATACCTTTATATCTATATCAAATATACTTTGAGATAAATAAGCTGATATTATAAATATAAATATATTTATTCCTATAAGTGTGTAAGTCGCCTTACACTCATTTATTGATTTTTTTAAACCTCTTTTTTTAGCGTTAATGCTTTTATCATTTTGGGCGAGTTTTGTGATTAACCCTGCAAAGTTTTCTATTAGCTCACTATTTCCAATCAAGCTACCAGTATCTGAATCTAACATTATAAAATTATAGTTTTGACTTTCTAATATATTTAAACAATCCTCTGTAAACTTATCTATTATTATATTGTTAAGGCTTAAAGACTTAATTTCTTTTTTTCTCATATATTCTAGTGCTAAGAAATTTTTATTTGCAAAGTCTTCTTTAGTAGAAAATATAACTACAAATGCCCTTTCATTTTCATACTTTATAACTAAAAAGTCTTTAGAATCATCCTCTGCTATTTTATATTCTTCTAAACTAAATCCATACCCTTTTATTAAATCTGAAATAATATTATTAATATATTCTTCTCTCATAAATCCTCACTTTTTAATTAATCTATAAATTAATATTTTCATTGTAATAATTCTATCTTACATAATACTTGATATCTTTTCAACAAATTGAGCAATTTTTATATTTTATTCAATCTTTAGTGAAGGTTTTCAATTATATGTTTGATAAATTTAGTACAAGTAATCTACTAAAAAAGGGTGAAGGCTCAATAGTCCTTCACCTTACAATTTTTAATTTACGAGGCTTATTTTTCTAACATGTCTAAAAGTTCATTAAATCTAGCTATAGTAGCTTCTAAAGGTTTTGATGTAGTCATATCAACGCCTGCTGTTTTTAGGATATTAATAGGATAATCACTACCTCCGCTTTTTAAGAATCCCTTGTATTTTTCTAATGCATTTTCATTATTTTCTAACATAGTTTTTGCAAAAGCACTTGCAGCTGCATAACCTGTAGCATACTGATAAACATAAAAATCAGAATAAAAATGTTGTATTCTTGCCCATTCCATATCTATTCCCTCATCTACTATCATATCAGGTCCGAAGTACTTAACATTTAAATCATGCCATATTCCGCATAAATCCCTACTATTTAGTGGGTTTCCCTTTTCTATACTCTCGTGAACTAAAATTTCAAATTCCGCAAACATCAGTTGTCTAAATACTGTAGTTCTTATTTGTTCTAATTCTTGATTTATTAAATATAATTTTCTATTTTCATCTTCTTCTTTATTTATAAGGT
>CAYYWN010000180.1:0-4991 GCA_964474485.1 uncultured Clostridium sp.
ATAAGGAGATGAAAATAGTGACAGAAAAACTTTTGGATATAAAGGACCTTCACGCTTCAGTGGATGATAAAGAGATATTAAAGGGTGTTAACCTAACTATAAATAAAGGAGAAGTTCACGTTATTATGGGACCAAATGGTGCAGGAAAATCTACTCTTGCATATACGTTGATGAATCATCCTAAATATACTGTGACAAAGGGGGAAATAATATTAGACGGGGAAATTATAAATGATTTAAAAACAAATGAAAGAGCTAAAAAGGGCTTGTTTTTATCATTTCAGCATCCAGAAGAGATACCTGGAGTTACCGTACAAAACTTCTTAAGAACATCTAAGGCCGCTGTAACAGGAGCACCTATAAAGATGATGAGCTTTAGGAAAGCACTAAAAGAAAAGATGGAACTTTTAGAAATTGGAGAAGATTATGCTAGTAGATACTTGAATGTAGGATTCTCTGGTGGAGAAAAAAAGAAAAATGAGATACTTCAAATGTCAATTTTAGAGCCTAAACTTGCAATCCTAGATGAAACAGATTCGGGTCTTGACGTTGATGCTATAAAAGTAGTGGCAGAGGGAGGAAATGATCTTAAGAGTGAAGAGCGATCAATAATAATTATAACTCATCATAATAAGATACTTGATTATTTAAATCCAGATTTTGTTCACATTTTAGTTAATGGAAAGGTAGTAAAAACTGGGGATATGAGTTTAGCTAGAGATATAGAGACTAATGGTTATGAATCTTATAAAGACCATATAGTTGTTTAGGGTGGTGGGATAGTAAATGGATAGAAAGAAAACTTATGTAGAAGATGTAGATAGAGGTATATATGATGTTAAAAATGAAGTTAGATATAGCTATAAATCTAAAAGTGGTTTAATACCAGATATTATAAAAGATATGTCAAGAGAAAAAGATGAGCCACAGTGGATGACTGATTTTAGATTAAGATCTTTAGAAATTTATAATGAATTAAAGGTTCCTACTTGGGGCCCAGATTTAGGGGATTTAGATATAGACAATATTATTACCTATATAAAGCCAGATACAGATATGAAATCAGATTGGAATGAGATTCCAGATGATATAAAAAAGACCTTTGACTTATTAGGAATACCGGAGGCTGAAAAAGAATCGTTAGCTGGTGTAGGAGCACAATATGACTCAGAGGTTGTATATCACAGTATAAAGGAAGATCTTGTAAAGCAG
Source organism: uncultured Clostridium sp. (assembly GCA_964474485.1). Taxonomy (GTDB): domain Bacteria; phylum Bacillota; class Clostridia; order Clostridiales; family Clostridiaceae; genus Clostridium_L. Next base: position 1,213 of record CAYYWN010000180.1, read on the forward strand.
GGCGTAGTATATACGGACATGGAAAGTGCAGTTAAGGAATATGAAGATATAGTTAAAGAGTATTTCATGAAATGCGTACCTCCTAGTGATCATAAATTTGCAGCACTTCATGGAGCTGTCTGGTCTGGCGGATCCTTTGTATACGTTCCAGAAGGAGTAGAAGTAGATATACCACTTCAATCTTACTTTAGGCTTAATGCTCCTGGAGCAGGTCAATTTGAGCATACATTAATAATAGTTGAAAAGGGAGCTAAACTTCATTTTATAGAAGGATGTTCCGCTCCAAAGTATTCTGTGAATAACCTTCACGCAGGATGTGTAGAGCTTTTTGTAAAAGAAGGAGCTACATTAAGATATAGTACCATTGAAAATTGGTCAAGGAATATGTATAACTTAAATACCAAAAGAGCCATAGTAGAAAAAGATGGTACCATAGAATGGGTATCAGGATCTTTTGGATCAAAAGTATCTATGCTCTACCCTATGAGTGTTTTAAAAGGTGAAAGAGCTAAATGTGAATTTACAGGAATAACTTTTGCAGGAAAAGATCAACACTTAGATACTGGATGTAAGGTAGTACATGCAGCACCTTATACTTCATCTAATATAAATTCTAAGTCTATATCAAAGGATGGCGGAATCGCCATATATAGAGGAGCGGTAAAAGTAACAAAAAATGCACATCATTGTAAGTCTACAGTATCCTGTGAGTCGTTAATGTTAGATAATATATCGGCATCAGATACCATACCCGTAATAGATATAATGAATGATGAAGTAGATTTAGGGCATGAGGCTAAAATTGGTAGAATAAGTGATGAGGCTATATTTTACCTAATGAGCAGAGGACTTAGTGAAGAAGAGGCGAAAGCTATGATAGTTAGAGGATTTGTTGAACCTATAGCAAAGGAGTTACCATTAGAGTATGCAGTAGAAATGAATAACCTTATAAAACTAGAATTAGAAGGGGTTATAGGATAGGGGATGAGAAGATGTTAATGAAAATTAATGAGATGAATAGATTACCAGTTATAACTTGGAGATGGCTTAAAGTTAATGAATTAAATCTTAGTGAATTAAATATACCCGAGATAAAGAGGTATGATAAAAGGGTTTTGAAAACTTCTTCTCACGGCAATGTTGTAGTAAAAGACCAGGTTGAAATATCAGATTTTGACCAAAGCAAGAAAGAGTTTACAAAGTACGGTGTATCGGAAGAAGTATTAAAAATAGCTAAGGAATATACAAACACAGGAGTTTCTATTTATGCACCTAAAAATGAAGTTTATAAAGATCCAATCAGAATAGAATATGTAATGGATGAAGATAACTTTGCAGTATTAGATAATAATATTATAGTTGCACAAGAAAATAGTGAAATAACTGTGGTGATTGAGTATAAAACTGAAGGAGAAGTTAAGGGACTTCATAATGGTATTACTAAGATATATGCAAAAAAGGGATCAAAGGTAAATCTTATAAAGGTACAATCTATGAATGATAAGTCCCACCATTTTGATTCTAATGTTGGATTTATAAGTTATGGAGCCGAAATAAATTATATATCTGTAGAACTTGGGGGTAAGGTTAGCGTAACAAACTATGTTAATAATCTTCAGGAAGATACAAGTAAATCAGATTTAAAGTCTATATATTTAGTGGATAAAGATAGGATCGTAGATCTAAGCTATAAGATGAATCATATAGGTAGATGGACAAATAGCAACATAGAAACAAGAGGGGTATTAAAAGACAATGGGAAGAAAACATTTAGAGGAACTTTAGATTTTAAAAAGGGATCATCTAGGTCAAAAGGCTCTGAAGAGGATATTGCATTGCTTTTAGATCCTACAGTGAAATCTTATGCTATACCTTTGCTTTTATGTGATGAAGATGATGTTGAAGGCGCTCATGCAGCTAGTGCAGGTAAAGTTGATTCAGATAAACTCTTTTATCTTATGAGTAGAGGATTTACTGAAAAGGAAGCAAAGCTTATAATCGTTCAAGGTTCTTTTAAACATATAATAGACGAAGTTCCAGTTGAAGATATAAGGAAACAAATTGAAGAAAAAATTCAAGGAAGGTTGATTAATGGATAAGATTGATTTTTCAAAAATTAAAAAAATAAGAGAAGATTTCCCAATTTTATTTGAAAAGGTAAATGGTCACCAACTTGTATATTTAGATAATGGAGCCACAACTCAAAGACCCAGTGTAGTAGTTAATGCAGTAAAGGATTATTATGAAAGTTCAAATGCAAATCCTCATAGGGGTGCACATAAACTTAGCATAAAGTCTACAGATATATATGAAGGAACAAGGGAAAAGGTAAGAATATTCATTAATGCTAAAAGTACATCAGAAGTTATATTTACTAAAAATAGTACCGAAGCTTTAAACCTATTAGCTAATTCTTATGGATTGAACTTCTTAAAAAAGGGAGATGAAATTCTTATCTCTATTGCTGAGCATCACAGTAACTTAATACCATGGCAACAGATAGCAAGAATGAAGTCATTAAAGCTTAAATATCTTTATGTAAATCATGAGGGAAGAATAGAAAAAGAAAAGTTAGAAGAAGCATTAAATGAGAATACAAAAGTAGTTTCTATAGCACATATGAATAACAGTTTAGGGGTAATAAATGATATAGAGTATATAGTAAGAAAAGCTCATAATGTAGGAGCTATAGCTATAGTTGATGGAGCGCAAAGTGTACCTCATATGGGAGTAGATGTTCAAAAAATTAATGCTGACTTTTTAGTCTTCTCGGCTCATAAGATGCTGGGACCTATGGGTATAGGTGTTTTATATGGAAAAAAGGAAATTTTAGAAAAGATGCCCCCCTTCTTATTTGGAGGAGATATGATAGAATATGTATCTGAAAAGGAAACTAGTTTTGCAGAGCTTCCTTATAAATTTGAGGCAGGAACTCAAAATGTAGAAGGAGCTGCAGGTCTTAGTGCAGCTATAGACTATATAGAAGACCTTGGATTCGATTTTATTAAGTCAGTGGAAGAGGATCTAACAATGTATGCTCTACAAGAGCTAAAAAAGATACCTTATGTAGAGATATATGGTCCGCTAGATACTACTAATAGGGGTGGAATAATATCTTTTAATATTAAGGATGTGCATCCACATGATGTAGCTACTATACTTGATAGTTATGGAGTAGCTATAAGAGCAGGACACCATTGTGCTCAGCCTTTTATGAAATATATGAATTTAAATTCTACTTGTAGGATTAGCTTTTATTTTTATAATACAAGAGAAGAAGTTGATATATTTATAGAAGCTATTAAAAGTGTAAGGAAGTGGTTAGGATATGGATCTTAATGAAGTATATACAGAACTTATATCAGAACATAATCAAAATAAAGAAAATAAAAGGCATATAGAAAGTCCAGATCATATAGAACTTGGTCATAATCCAAGTTGTGGTGATGAAATATCTCTAGAATTAAAATTTGATGGGGATATAATAAAAGATGCTGCATTTACAGGTCATGGTTGTGCCATATCTCAGGCATCTACATCTATAATGATAGATTTAATTAAGGGTAAGAAAAAAGAGGAAGCTTTAAAATTGATAGATACATTTTTATCTATGATAAAAAAGGATATAAAAGATGATAAAGAACTTGAAGAATTAGAAGATGCTATAGCATTTAAAAATATTTCTAATATGCCAGCAAGGGTTAAGTGTGCAGTTCTTTCTTGGCATACACTTAAAGAATCTATAAATGAATAATAAAAAAACAGTAATAAATCACCTT
>CAYYWN010000181.1:0-4955 GCA_964474485.1 uncultured Clostridium sp.
AAAATAGCCTAGTGGATAATAAAACGGATTATGCAATAATTATACCAGAAGGTTTTGAAGGGGATATAATTAATGGTAATGATGTTTCTGTGCAAGGTTATGAAGTAAAAGAAGGAAATGCAGCTATGTCCATAAAACATTATTTAGATGGATATTTAAATAATGTAAAAAAGATAGCATCAGTATCTAAAGGTAGTGAGGAAGAGTTTTACAAAGGGATTAAATATTATGAAGAGGGAAGTCATAAGGTTCAATATGAAAGTGTTGATAAGGGGGAAGGAAACAAATCTAAAACCGCAGCAGCACTTGGTTTTATAGTTATGAATATGTTATTTTTAACTACATCTACTACTAATATGTTAATAAAAGATAAAGAAAAGAATTTATTTACAAGATACTTTACGACTCCTTTAACTAGAGGAAGGTATATTGCAGAAAATCTTTTAAGTTTTTTAACAATATCAGTATTTCAGGTTGTACTATTCTTTTCATTTATGAAATATTTATTTAAGTTTAACTTAGGAGATAGTCCCTTTAATGTATTGGTATTATTTATAATATTTGCAGTGTTTACTGTATCTTTAGGATTATTTATAGCGACTCATTCTAATGATCTAAGGCAGTCAGGAGCCATAAGTTCACTTATTAATATACCTTTTGCTATGCTTGGAGGATGTTTTTGGCCAAGAGAAATCATGCCTAGTTTTTTAAAGAAGATATCAGAATTTATACCTACTACTTGGATTAATGTAGCTAGTAATGAAGTTTTATATGGAGAAAGCTTGTCTTATGTTATGAACTACATACTACTTTTATTAGGTATATCTGCAGTGTTACTAGTGTTATCCGTAAGAAGATTAAGAAATAATGATTAAATAAATCAAATGTACTGTAATCATATCTTATTTTGGCTATGGTTTAATGTAGTGTTGAAAAATTTATTTCTACTACAACTTTCTACTACCGTCATTATTAAAAATTTTTTTCAAGTGTATTTCATTAATAATAATCATAATAACAAAACATATTGAAATTACTATTTTTTCATAACCATAACCAAGATTTAATTGACTTAAAACAAATTGTAAAGGAACAAAAATAAAACCCAATATAATAAAGGTATTGGCTGAATATTTATGCGCCTCGTTCCATGTATCTTGATTTTTCATTGATAATAAAGTTCTATAACCAAATATAGAATTGATTTTTTTTGGCGGAAAAGCCTTAAATATAAAGCCAATGATTATACATGTTATTCCTATAATAATCATCACATTTACCTCCTAATGTATAAATTTGGATTAATTATAGCATACCTTAAAAAACATATCAAATTTCAATATTAATTTAAAATATAGCCCAAAATCAAAAGGTTAAGATTTATTTAAATAGGTCTTTAATTATAAAGATAAATAAAAAAAGGTAGCTTAATGGAATTTTATTAAGCTACCTTTTTTTGTTATATTAATATTAAACTGATGTCCAACCACCATCTACAAATAATATCTGAGCTGTAGTATAGCTAGAAGCGTCGGAGGCAAAGTATATAGCAGCTCCATTTAATTCCCCAGGCTTACCAGGTCTTCCAGTTGGGCATAGCATATTGTAGGATTTTAAATAGTCACTTTGGAATAAAGATTTTTCAGTCATTTCTGATTCAAAAAGGCTAGGTGCAATTGCATTTACAGTTATGCCATATTGAGCTAGGGAAGTTCCCATACCCTTTGTTAAAGCGATTACAGCTCCCTTTGAAGCATTATATGCATGAAGAGGAATAGCCTTACTTCCTATAAGTCCGCAAACTGAGGCTGTATTAATAATTTTCCCGTATTTTTGTTCTTTCATATGTGGAACTACATGTTTTGACATTAAAAATACGCCTTTTAAATTTGTATCTATGATTCTGTCCCATTCAGTTTCTTCTAGTGTATCTACTGAACCTACTGAGGTGACCCCTGCATTATTCATTAGGATATCAATTTTGCCAAACTTATCTATAATAGATTTTACAGCTAATTTAACATCTTCTTCTTTTGTTACATCACATTTTACAGCTAGGACTTTTCTTCCTATGCTTTCAATTTCTTTACATAATGGTTCAAGCTTATCATATCTTCTTGCAAGTATTGCTATATCAGCGCCTTGTTCAGCTAAGGCTTTTGCAAATTGAACACCAATTCCGCTTGAAGCTCCAGTTACAACTGCAACTTTACCAGTTAAATCAAATAAGTTATTCATAATAAACATCTCCCTTTAAATTTAATAAAATTACTCTATACTTTTGCTTTTTAACTACTTAGATAATATCATCAGTGATTTTAAGTGTTAGATGTTATTTTCACATACATGTTATTAAGGAACATTAGATATTAAGTAGTTAATATTGTAATTATAAATCTAAAAAAAAATAATTGCAATATGAAATCAAAATTATCAGTAAATTTATATTCTACAGCCTGATAGAATTAAAAAATAACTTTTTAATATTTATAAAACTAGTTGCTATGAATCGTTCAATAAAGTAAACTTAGTTCAAGGTTCATAATTTGAACGAGGGTGATAAGCTGTGAAAGATAAAGAATTAAAGGTTTTGAAAATATTATATAAAGAAAAGCTCATAAGTCAAAGAAGGATATCGGAAATTTCTCTTATCTCTTTAGGAAGTGTAAACAATATAATAAATAGTTTAATTAAAGAAGGTTATGTTTTAACAAATAGGCTGAGCTATAGAAATGTAGAGTATGAAGTAACAAAAAAAGCATTAGAGCTTTTAGATAATAAATTTATAAGAAAAGCTGTAATACTTGCTGCAGGTATGGGAATGCGATTAGATTCTGGGGATGATAAAATAATACCGGCAGGTTTTGTAAAGATAAATGGTAAAAGCCTTATAGAAATAAGCATCGAAAAACTTATTAATAATGGTATAGAAGAAATAATAATAGTAACTGGGCATCTTAATAGGTATTATGAAGATTTAAAGGTAAAGTATAAACAAATAATAACTATTCAAAATGAAAGATTTCATAGTAATGGTAGTATGTTATCTTTAGCCCTTGCAGAGAAATATATAAATGAAGATTTTATATTAATTGAAAGTGATCTTATATATGAAGAGATTGCCATTAAAGAAATACAATATACACCTTTAAAAGATTGCACCATTTTAAGTGACATAACAGAACATGATGATGTAGTTTTTGTAGAGGCTAAAAATAATAATCTTTGTAAGATCTCAAAGAGTAGGCATTCATTAAGTTCTATTTCTGGAGAAATGGTTGGGATAACAAAAATATCTAATAGTTTATATAAAAAAATGTTAAGAGAGTATGAAAAGAGTACAAACCCATTTTATCATTATGAATATGCATTGGAGGATTTAGCTAAGGACCATAATGTAGGTATTATAAAATTAGAAGATTTTGTTTGGTCTGATATAGATAATGCAGAGGATATAAAAAGAGTAAAGGAAAAAATTCTTCCTATTTTAAAAAGTAGGGATGAAATATAAAAATAAATATTTAAAGTAAAGGATGGGTATTATGAAAAAGGTATATGTAGCAATGAGCGCTGATATAATTCACCACGGGCACCTAAATGTCATAGAAGAGGCTAGAAAATTAGGGGAGGTTGTAGTTGGATTACATACAGATGAAGTTATATGTGAGTACTTTAGAAATCCATTTTTAAAGTATGAGGAAAGAAAGCAAGTAGTAGAAAATATTAAAGGGGTATGTAAGGTTATTCCTCAAGATACTTTAGATCAAGTTCCAAACTTACTAAGAGAAAAGCCTGACTATGTGGTTCACGGTGATGATTGGAAAGAGGGAATACAAAAAGCCTTAAGAGAAAGAGTAATAAGTACTCTAAAAGAATGGGGGGGAGAGCTTGTAGAGGTTAAATATACTGAGGGAGTTTCTATAACTAAATTAGATGAAACTATAGCTCAGCTTGGTACAACTCCACAGGTAAGAATGAAAAAGCTTAGAAATCTCCTATCTTTTAAAGGGCATGTTAGAATTTTAGAGGCTCATAATGGATTAACAGGTCTTATAGCAGAAAAGGCAAAGATAGAGCAAAACAACAAAATAAAAGAATTCGATGGAATGTGGATAAGTTCTCTTTGTGACTCTACTGCGAAAGGAAAGCCAGATATTGAACTTGTAGATCTTACTTCAAGACTTAACACTATAAATGATATATTAGAAGTAACTACAAAACCTATAATATTAGATGGTGATACTGGTGGGAAGATAGAGCATTTTATATATACAGTAAAGACTCTAGAAAGATTAGGTATATCTGCTATTATAATTGAGGATAAAGTGGGATTAAAGAAGAATTCCCTTTTTGGAACGGATGTTGCTCAAAACCAAGATTCTATTGAAAATTTCTCAAAGAAGATAAGGGCCGGAAAAGAAGCAAGAGTTACTAATGACTTTATGATAATAGCTAGAATAGAAAGCTTAATATTAAATGCTGGTATGGATGATGCACTTAATAGAGCTAAATCTTATATAGAAGCAGGGGCAGATGGAATAATGATTCATAGTAAGCATAAAGATGGAAGTGAAATATTAGAGTTTTGCGCAAAATATAAAGAGTTTGATAAAAGAGTACCATTAGTAGTTGTTCCAACTTCTTATGCTCATATAACAGAAAGAGAATTAGAGGATGCTGGAGCTAATATTATAATATATGCAAATCATCTTATAAGAAGTGCATACCCAGCTATGATGAAGACTGCTAAAACTATATTAGAAAATGAAAGAGCCATAGAAGCTGACGAAAATTGTATGCCAATAAAAGAAATTTTAACTTTAATTCCTGGAGGAAAATAAAATGATAAATACTGAAGAATTTTACAAGGGGTTAAAAAGTAATGGAATAGATTTTTTTGTAGGAGTTCCAGATTCTTTATTAAAAGATTTTTGTGCCTATATTAAGGATAATGT
>CAYYWN010000182.1:0-4955 GCA_964474485.1 uncultured Clostridium sp.
CTAAAGAAGTTAGATAATGCAAATGTACTTATAAGAAATGATTCCCCTATAAAAGGAAAGGTAGCCCTAGTTAGTGGCGGTGGCAGTGGTCATGAACCTGCACACGGTGGATATGTAGGAAAAGGCATGCTAAATGCTGCTGTAGCTGGATCTGTATTCACATCTCCAACCCCTGATCAAATATTTGAAGCTATAAAAGCTGTTGATGGCGGTAAAGGTACCTTGCTTGTAATCAAAAATTATACTGGAGACATTATGAACTTTGAAATGGCAAAAGAACTTGCAGATATGGAAGATATAAAAGTTGAAACAGTGGTTGTAGATGACGATGTAGCTGTAGAAAATAGTACCTATACCGCTGGAAGACGTGGTATCGCTGGAACAGTATTTGTTCACAAGATAGCAGGCGCTAAGGCAGAAATTGGGGCATCCTTAGAAGAAGTTCAGCATACCGCTAAAAAGGTAGCTCAAAATGTGAGAAGCATGGGTATGTCTTTAAGTTCTTGCATAGTACCAGCAGCTGGAAAGCCTAACTTTACATTAGCCGAAGATGAAGTGGAAATAGGTATGGGTATTCACGGTGAGCCAGGGACTCATAGAGAAAAAATAAGCACCTCGGATGAAATAACCACACATTTGATGGATAAAATATTAAAAGATATGAACTTAAGTTCTAGAGATGAAGTAGCAGTTATGATAAACGGACTTGCTGCAACTCCTCACATGGAACTTTATATAGTGAATAAAAGGGTAAGTGAAATATTAAAAGAAAAAGGAATAAGTGTTCATAAAACCTTTGTTGGAGAATATATGACCTCTCTAGAAATGGCTGGTTTCTCTATAACACTATTGAAGCTAGATGAAGAATTAAAAGAACTTTTAGATGCACCTTCAGATACCCCAGCTTTTAAAGTTATTTAGTTACATTAAACTACTTTAAGCCTTAAATTAAAATACGGTTTAGTGAACTACCACAACCTAAGAGGATAGAAAAATTCTGCACAATTAGGTTAAAACCTTTAATAATTTATATAGAAAAGAGGCGATATCCTTGAGCTTAAAAGGTATTGAGGTTAAAGAATTATTACTTAAATTAAGTGAAGTTATGACCGAAAACAAAGAATATCTAACAGAGTTAGATGCTACTATTGGAGATGGAGATCACGGTTTAAATCTACACAAAGGCTTTACGGCCATGGTGGATAAAATAAGAGATGACTCTGGAGGTGATATAGGGGATATGCTTAAAAAGTCAGGTCTTGCCTTAGTATCCAGCGTTGGTGGAGCTTCTGGCCCTTTATATGGCACTGCTTTTATGAAGGCTTCTATTAAGGTTTCAGGTAAATCTCAGATTGATCTTAAAGACTTTTTAGAAATGCTTCAAGCTGCCTTAGAGGGCGTAAAGTTAAGAGGAAAAGCTGAAATAGATGATAAGACCATGGTTGATGCAATTGAACCTGCCTTAAATCAATTAAAAAAATCCTTGGATAATGGTGAAAATTCAATAGATACCCTATTTAAAGTTAAAGAAGCTGCATATAAGGGAGCCGATCACACCATGGAGATCATAGCTAAAAAAGGAAGAGCAAGCTACCTTGGTGATAGAAGCCTTGGTCATAAGGATCCTGGTGCTGCCTCTAGTGCTCTTATTTTCGAAACTATATATGATTATGTTAAATCCAAATGCTAATATTAAGAAAAGGTATCCCATCTTTTAGGTGGTAAGTAGTTTACAAAGGAGGTTTTAAAGTTGGTAGGACTAGTTATAATATCTCATAGTAAGGAAATTGCAGAAGGCACTAAAAAGTTAGCTCATGAAATGGCAAAAGAAGTACCAATAGCAGCTGCTGGTGGTACTGAAGATGGGCGAATAGGCACAGATATAACTAAGATTTTAAAGGCTATAAATGAAGTCTATTCTAGTGAAGGTGTTTTAATATTATTTGACCTTGGTAGTGCATTTATGAATGCAGAAATGGCTATTGAAATGCTAGATGATACCATGAAAAGCAATGTAGAAATATTAGATGTTGCATTAGTAGAAGGTGCTATAACAGCTGCAGTAGAAAGCAGTATGGATAAAAATAGATCTGAAATAAAAGAAGCACTAAAAGACTTATCTCTTGGAAAAATATCATAGTTTAGAATTTTTAAACCTTATCCCTCTATTGAATTCAATAGAGGGATATTACTTTTTGTATCTTTTATATATGAGATATAAACCTTTAAAATATATTCGTAAATCAATAGTAATACTGAAGACTAATATAATACCATGAATCCATAGGTTTATATGCCTACTTAATAAGCACCCTTTGATATCTCAGTTCTTAGTCTCTTAGTCGGAAGAATAGCTAAAATTATCATAGCTATTATAGCTTCTGGTAGTAAATAAGTTCCATTGTATAATATAGAATAAACTAAAGCATTTTGTTCTCCTGCATAGGAAGAGAAGAATATTACACCAGATGCAATGTGGCATAAAAATCTTAATGCTATAGCAGCCAATGCTCCTATAGATATATTATTCTTAAAATATCCTGCTACACCTAATACACCAAAGGCTAGTACATAATCAAGTAAGAGTTGCATTGGATGTACTACATAAGCACCTAGAAGTAAATCCATAACTCCAAATAACATTCCTGTAAGATAGCCTACTCGTGGACCGTAAACATAGGCTATAAATATAATAGGTATCATGCTTCCAAGGGTTACAGAGCCTCCCATTGGCATTTGCATTATTCTAAACATCTTAAGTACAATAGCTAAAGCTATAGCAATACCTATGTGAATTATAGTCCTTGTGGTAAGCTTTACCTTACTTATATATACAAAGACTATAGCTATTGCTAAAACCACTAGCAAAGTTAAGTATATCATAGGATTTGAGAAGACTTCCTTTAAAGACTCCCCTGCCTTTGGAGCTTTGAATTTAAAATTAAACCAATCCATTTATTAATCCCCCTTTAAATTTTTTCAAAAAAAAATAAACACTATAGAAAAACAGTGTCTTAATAACATTATCCGCTTTCCTACGCTGGAATTACCCAGTTCAGGTACAAGGGTCAGGAAAAAATTCCAATCTCAGCTTTACAGCACCCCTAGCATATATATTCTTTTAATTTCATTATACTATGTTTCAATTACCTATATCAATACTTTCTGTGAAATTTAAGATAATTCAAACTTTAATTAATTATTTGTTCCATAAAAAAATAGAAGCTAGATATTATAATTCATAATGAATTAAAATCTAACTTCTATTTCTAATAAATGTTTCTTTCAATAGTACTCTCCTTAAACTATATTTCCCTTAGTCTATATAAGTTATCCTAGTTAAAAAAACTCTTGGAACTTACAAATATGATAGGGTAAGCTAAATGTATACTTATCTCTCTCTTAAATAATTGGTAAAATGGTCTTCATCTACTGCTAAAGGCAGCAACTCTCCAATTTCAAGAAAATTCGTTCTAATTTTTACTTATAAAAGATTAACTTTTAACTGAAAATTTTAGTTTAGTAGTTTAGTCTTAACTCTCTTGTGTACTCGCCCCACTCTTTTAATATTATTACTTCTAATTTGGGGGTACTACTTTCGTTGTTTAAAGATCTTGCTATATAATAAGAAATATCTCTTATGTTTGTATCTTCATAATACTACTTTTAAATTATATTGTCAATACTAATTATCCATTAATAACTTAAATACTTAATGGATAATTAGGAAAATTAGCAATTACCTGCTATTATTTATGAGATACCCTGCTAATTTTTATTTATCAAATAAACCGCCAGTTTTCTTTGTGCTTCTATTTGCTTTTCTGTATTCTCCTGTAGTCTTTTCTGCTCTTTGAGTTACACCTTTTTTTAAACCTTTTAATTTCTTTTCTTCAATAAGCTTTTTCATCATTTCAATGTTTTTATCTGACATATATAGTCCTCCGATTTAATTAAATATTTTACTCCACACTACATTATAGTTTATAATTAACTTTATAGCTATATATATGTATTATATATCACATTGATTAATTTCTATAGAATAAGTCCCACAGCTCTCACAGACCATTATTATTACAATAAAGCTATTGTCTATCTTTCCAAGGGCTTCAAGCTCCGTAAAGGAAGTGTTTTCAAATTCCTTAGATATATTACTCATTACATATTCATTTTCTTTCGTGAATATAGTAAAGTGGTATTCTAAAAAATTAAAGTATTTCTTCTTTTCTTCTTTTCCAGATAAACATATTTCGCAGGGCACACTATAATATTCTAAATCAAAATCCACCTCTGGACTTTCATTTAAAAGCGTTAAAATACCTTCTCTATCTATTCCTGTAACTTCATTTTCTTCATCATTTAATAGGTAATCAAATTTATCAAGAGATAATTCATAGGTCTTACCATTAAAATTAAATTTATAATTATTCATTGCAATCCTCCTAGGACTTTTTATTTTTTTAAAGATTTTATAATTGTTTCAGCTTTATTAAGATCTTTTATGCTATCTATTTCAAACCATGCGTGTAAGTTAGTCTTTTCTACTTTAACCTGTAGCTTAGATATTATTTCTGCTATAACATCATCCCAATAAACATTATCAAAGTTACCAGCTTCAATAACTCTTTCAAGCTCATCTTTTATAATTTTTCCGTCTCTTTCACTCCAGTAGGATATCCCTGACATAATATAGCCTGATCCAGGTCCTACCTCAATTTCATTCACATTACCTTCATCATCAAACTTAGGTATCCACTCTTTTTCAAAATTCTCTTTCATTCCTACAAAATAAGTTGAGGTTTCTATTTTTGTTTCAAAAAAGTTCTCTACCATATAGACATCCGCTTCTGTAATATAACAATCTTTAATATAGTCTCTTACTAAATACATAGTGTAAACATTGTTATAAACATCATATTTATCATTATATATTAATTTTACCCCATACTTTT
>CAYYWN010000183.1:0-2872 GCA_964474485.1 uncultured Clostridium sp.
GAGGGTAAGGAAGAAGCAAGTGCTGAAGAAATTGCAGAAAGCATAATGGAAGGTAGTAGATCTGCATATAAAGCAGTAATGAGACCAATAGAAGGTACAATCCTTACGGTAATAAGATCAGCAGGTGAAAGTGCTCTAAAGAGTAAAGCTACAGATGTAACACTTCTTATGGAAGAAGTTTGCAAGGGCTCAGAAGATACTTTAAATAAGACACCTGATATGTTACCAGTTTTAAAAAGTGCTAAGGTAGTTGATTCCGGTGGAATGGGACTTTTAATAATATTAAAAGGAATTCATGAAGCTTTAAGAGATGATGTTAAAGCTACTCTTGGAGATTTCCATTCAATAGCAACTAATATGTCTGCTGCTAATAATCTTGAACCTCATGAGATTAAATTTGGTTATTGTACCGAGTTTATAATTTTAGGAGATTCATCTAAGGCAGAAGAGTTTAAAAGGGAAATAGAAGCTCAAGGTGATTCTATGATAGTTGTGGGATATGAAGATGTAATTAAAGTTCATATCCATACTAATAACCCTGGAAATGTTTTATCAAAGGCAGTAGCACTTGGAGAGCTTTCAAAAATTAAAATTGATAATATGAGGGAAGAACATAGAAGTTTAATTATAGACCAAGAAAAATATAAAGAAGAAACTAAGGAAGAACAAAAAAAATATGGATTTATTTCTGTATCTATGGGAGAAGGAATAGAAAATATTTTTAAAGACTTAGGAGTAGACTATATTATACCAGGTGGTCAAACCATGAATCCTAGTACTGAAGAAATAGTAAAAAGTATAGAAAAGGTAAATGCAGAAAATATATTTATATTGCCAAACAATAAAAATATAATTATGTCAGCAACTCAAGCTGCAGAACTTTCCGAAAAAAATGTGATTGTTATACCTACAAAAAGTATACCACAAGGTATAACTTGTGTTACTATGTTTAATCCTGATGGAGATGTAGAAGAGAACTTAGAAGTTATGAAAGAAAGTATTGAATCTGTTATATCAGCATCTATAACCTATGCTGTCCGTGATACTGAGATGGACGGAATTGAAATAAAAGAAGGAAATATACTAGGACTTGTTGAGGGAAAGATTAAAGAAGTTGGTAGTGAATTATACGACGTCAGCGAAAAATTATTAGAAAAGATAGTTGATGAGGATAAATCCCTTATAACTCTATTTTATGGATCAGACTGCAAAAAAGAAGAAGTAGAAAAGTTTGCTTTAAAGTTAGAAGGTATATATGAGGATATAGACATTCAATTTTACGAGGGGAAACAGCCTTTGTATTATTTCATAATTTCTGTAGAATAATTTAAAAAGCCTACGGGCTTTTTTTGCTATGGGGTGTTATTTATGAGTCTTTATAAAGATATAGAAGAATTAAAAGGAGTTGGAGGTAAAACAAAAGAGACTTTAAACAAGTGTGGTATATTTACTGCTATGGATCTTTTGCTATATTTCCCAAAGGCATATGAGTTTGTAAATAATGAAACTTTGTGGAGCGAAAATTTTGAAAAGGAAAAACTAGTATTAACTTGTACGTTTAAAGGGGTTAAAAATCATATTAAGACTAGAACAGGTAAACATCTTATAACCTTAAATTTTAGCTACAAAAACATGAAGGTTATAACTAAGTGGTTTAACCAACCATACATAAAAACAAAGTTTAACATTGATGAAGAGTATGTACTCCTTGGAACCTATAAAAAAAGTGGGGATATTTTAGAGGTTACTAATCCTATTATAGGTAGTAAAGAACTTAAAACTGGTAACATTATATCTAAATATATTCTTCAGGACAAATTAACTAATAAAATCATATTGAAGTTAATAAATAGTGTTTTAGACAATATAGAAATAAAAGAAAATTTACCACAAGATCTATTGCAAAAATATAATTTTATGCCTTTAGATAGTTCGATTAGGAATATACATTTTCCAAAGAATATGGAAAGTTTAAATAAAGCTCAAGAAAGACTAAAATTTCAAGAACTTTTTACTTATTCATTAAAAATATTAATGTTAAAGAAAAAACTACAGTTTAATACAAATGGTATAGCTTTTAAAATGGATGAATCTTTAAGTGATCTAAAACAAAGCTTACCTTTTAAACTCACAAAAGCTCAAAGTAGAACTGTAAGAGAAATTCTTATAGATGAAAAGAAAGCTTATCCAATGAACAGACTAGTACAAGGAGATGTGGGAAGCGGGAAGACTATCATTGCCATAATAGCAATGTTTAATGTAGTTAAGAATAATTATCAAGCAATATTTATGGCTCCTACTGAGATTCTTGCAAATCAACATTATAGGGAATGTAAAAGTATACTAAATAAGTTTGATATTGAAATAGAACTACTTACTGGAAGTACATCATCAAAGGAAAAAGAAAGAATTAAAAAGGATCTAAAAGACGGTAAACCAATGATAGTAATAGGGACACATGCTTTGATTGAAGAAGATGTAAAGGCTTTGAAGCTAGGTATGATAATAACAGATGAACAACATAGGTTTGGGGTACATCAAAGGAGTAAGCTTATAAACAAAGAAGAAACTGCAGATGTTTTAGTAATGACTGCAACTCCAATACCTAGGACCTTATCACTATATTTATATGGAGATTTAGATGTTTCCATTATTGATGAACTGCCTCCTGGAAGACAAAAGATAGACACTGTTTTTTATAATCAAAAACAAAGAGAGCTTGCTTATAAATTTTTATTTGAAGAAATAAAGAAAGGACGACAAGCTTATATAGTATGTCCGCTTATCGAAAAAAATGAAAAATTGGATCTTAAATCTGTAAAAAAAATATATAGGAAGTTAAAAAAAAAATATATAAAAAAAAAACAACTAA
>CAYYWN010000183.1:2882-4417 GCA_964474485.1 uncultured Clostridium sp.
TATGGAGAGTTAAAACAAACATATCCGAGTAAAGAAACTGTAGAAATACTTCATGGAAAAATGAAGCCATCAGTAAAACAAGATATAATGACTAGGTTTAAACAGGGAGAAATATCTGTTTTAATTTCAACTACTGTTATAGAAGTTGGTGTAAATGTGCCTAATGCTACAGTAATGATTGTAGAAAACTCTGAAAGATTTGGATTGTCTCAGCTTCACCAGCTTAGGGGAAGGGTCGGAAGAGGAGTTCATAAATCGCATTGTATGCTTATAGGAGAAGCTAAAAGTAATACAACTAAGAAAAGAATGATGACCATGGTAGAGAGTAACGATGGATTTTATATAGCGGAGCAAGATTTAAAATTAAGAGGGTCTGGAGAGTTATTTGGAATAAAGCAACATGGCGAGACAGGTCTTATATTAGCTGATATAATGGAAGATGTAGAATTATTTAAGATAGCTAATAATGAAGCACACCAAGTTATAAATAGTAATCTTCACATAAATAAACTATTGGTAGAAGAAATAATGAGCTATTTAGAAAGTAGTTCTAAATATATTTGCTTTAATTAACATATAAAAACTTTGTATATTATAAATTCCTATGGTAAAATATATAAAAGTAATTTTAAGGAGGATGGCATATGAGAATAATAGCTGGTGTAGCAAGGGGAAGGAAGTTACTTACTCCTGTTAACTTGGATACAAGGCCTACTTTAGATAGAGTAAAAGAGGCCATGTTTAGTATGATACAATTAAGGATTCCAAATGCCACAACGTTAGATGTTTTTGCTGGTACTGGTAGCTTAGGCTTAGAAAGTGTAAGTAGAGGCGCAAAAGAATGTTACTTAGTAGATAAAAGTCCTATAACCTTTCCTTTATTAAAACAAAATATAGATAATTTAAAATTTGAAGATAAGGCACATTGCCTTAACATGGATTCCTATGAAGCCTTAAAGATGCTTGGTAAATCTGAAAAAGAATTTGATGTAATATTTATAGATCCACCTTACATGAAAGATATGATACCAAAGGCAGTAGAATTAGTACATAGCAACAGTTTACTTGCTAAAGGAGGACTTATAGTAACAAAGATTGATAGCCAAGAGGAAATATATGAAGGTAATGACTTTATAGCACTAAAAGATCATAGAAGATATGGTAATACAACTGTATGTTTCTATGATTATAAGGAGGACTAAGTTCATGAGAAGAGTTGTTTATCCAGGGAGTTTTGACCCTATAACAAATGGACATTTGGATATAATAAAAAGATCCTCTGAAGTATTTGACGAGGTTACAGTTGGAGTTTTAGTTAATGTTGATAAAAAGGGTCTTTTTGACATTAAAGAAAGAGTAGGTCTTATAAGAGAAGTTGTTAAACCATATAAAAATGTTAAAGTAGATAGTTTTGATGGTTTATTAATAGATTTTATGAAGGAAAAAGATATTAAAGTAATTGTTAAAGGATTAAGGGCATTTTCAGACTTCGAATATGAATTTCAAATGGCACTTATGAATAACAAGCTAGACTC
>CAYYWN010000183.1:4427-4951 GCA_964474485.1 uncultured Clostridium sp.
AACGGATATATAAGGACAGTATGTAGGATGACCAATGCAAAATATTTTTGTTTAAGGTTTTCATCCGTTGAATAAGTAGCTAAACTCAGTCGCTGCATAAAATGATTAGTTCCGGATGAAATAATATCTGTAATAGTAGAAAAAGCTAAAGTATAGGGGTGGTTTACATAGACGGTATTGAATTATTAGAATATCTTCAAGAGATAATAGATAGTGCGTCAAAAGTTCCAATTACTGGGAAAATAGTGCTGGATAAAAAGGAAATATTAGAGGTAATTGATGAAATAATAAACTACATGCCAGATGAATTTAAAAAAGCTCAATGGGTTTTAAGTGAAAAAGAGAGGATTCTTGGAGAAGCTAGAGAAGAGTATGACAATATAAAGGGTCAAACTGTAGAGATGATGAAAAAACAGGTAGAAAACCACAATATAACAAAAGAAGCTCAAATAAAGTCGCAGGAAATAATTTCAGTAGCTCAAAGAAATTCCACGGCAAAAAAGCCAGTGGCAAGGGATTAAGCC
>CAYYWN010000184.1:0-4881 GCA_964474485.1 uncultured Clostridium sp.
AGTTACACAAAATGAGCACGTATCAGAAGTATAGATAACAACATTTTTCATTATAACTCCTCCCTTTTTATCAGCAAATACCCTTGTTAGGTATATTACTATTATACAACTATATTTTATACATTTCAATAGTCTTTTTTAATTCATAATAGTTATTTCTTATCTTAAGTATACTATATAGATATATAATTATATATCTTAAACTATTATTTTATATTTATTATTCTATGTATATTTTAAATTAAATATACGTTATAGTTTTCTACATAATATAACTTTTAGTCTATTAATTATATTATTGATGATATAATTATATAATATCTTATTATGCATATAAATTGTATTTTAAAACATATTACAGAAGCTTTACTTTAACTGAAAAGTTTAAATATATAAGTAAAAGAAATAAGGACGTGATGAATTGAAACCTAAGAATAATACTAATTTAGGTAAACATACTAATAATAAAAGAAAGAATTCCCCTAACAAAAATAGCACTAATAAGAATAAAAAGGTTCATTCTACCCCCTCTAAAAATGAAGGCATTAAGAAAGAGTTTTTAACCTCCACTTACATAAATCATGATACAAAAGATAGTATACGAATAAATAAGTTTATTAGTGACAGTGGGTACTGTTCTAGGCGTGAGGCTGATAAGTTGGTAGAAAGCGGTAGGGTCACTGTAGATGGTGTAACAGCAGTTATAGGTACTAAAGTTTCTATTAATCAAGAAATTTATGTAGATAAAAAATTAATCAGTGAAAAAGAAAAACCCATTTATATAGCTTTAAATAAACCTGTAGGTATAACTTGTACAACCGAGCCTTGGATAAAAGGTAATATAGTAGACTTTGTAGGACATCCTATACGAATATTTCATATAGGGCGCCTTGATAAAGATTCTGAAGGATTAATTTTTTTAACTAACGATGGTGATATTGTAAATAAGATACTAAGGGCTGAAAACAATCATGAAAAAGAATATATAGTAACAGTAGATAAGCCAATCTCTAGAGACTTTATAGAAAAGATGTCTAGTGGAGTTAGTATCCTTGATACCATCACAAAAGAGTGTAAGGTCACTAAGGAAAATACTTATGTATTCCGCATAATCTTAACTCAAGGTTTAAACAGGCAAATTCGAAGAATGTGCAGTTCCCTTGGATATAACGTAGTTAAATTGCAGCGTATAAGAATTATGAATGTGACTCTACATAATCTTCCTCTAGGAAAGTGGAGATATCTTACACCTAGTGAGTTGATAACAATAAATAAACTTATATCCTCTCCAAATAAACATGATTAAACTTTATTACTTTTTAAAAAACCTTAGATAAAAGTCTTATGACATCTAAGGTTTTCTTTTACGATTTTATTTGTAACACCATATAATTAACATTACATTACATTAAAATATATATCTTTTATTTGTATTGGGCTTTTGATATTCTTTCTTTAAAGCTTTCATCTGTAATAAATGCACTTATGTATACTCTACTTAATTTAAGTGGATCTTCTTTTCCATTTCCCCAGCCCTTATTTATGGTAAATCCTAGTGTGTAACCTGCGTCTTTTGTTATATTTACAACATCATCATTAAATTTTCCAAAAGGGTACGCAATACTTATAACTGGCTTTTCTATTAACTTTTCTAAATCTTGTTTTGATTTTGTTATAGTTTCTATTTTATTCTCTTTTGATATCTCTAGTAATTTTTCGTGATTTATGCTATGACTTCCTATTTCTATACCATTTTTCGACATCTCTTTTATATGATTACTATTTAAATAATTGGGATCCTTATCTATTAACCCTGTTATTACGAAGATTGTAGCCGTGTATCCAAATTCTTTTAGTATAGAATAAGCATTATCATAGTTATCTTTATACCCATCATCAAATGTAATTACAACTGAATTTTTAGGAATTGGTTTGTTATCAATTATATAAAGCTGTAATTCCTGTAATGTTAGAGATACATAGTTATTGTCTTTCAAATACTTTAACTGCCCTCTAAACTTTTCAGGAGATATCTTAAGCTCGTTATCCTCAGATTCTTCAACAGAATGATAATAAAGTATAGGAACCCCTACCACATTATCCTTAAGTTCCATACCTTCAAACCTATCTTCTAGTTTTTCTTCTTTTTTTTCATTACTACTATCTTTTTCTTTTTCCTCTTTACTATCCTTTATAGAACTAACTTTATTATTTGCTGATATGTTATTATTACTTCTAACTTTTGATATTAGTAATCCCGAAATTACACTAATCACAAATAGCAAAGCTATTCCAACCATAATTTTGCTCTGTTTTTTCATATAATCACTCCAACTATTTTTCAACTTTTTCCTAGCTATTTTTAAAACCACTTTTTAATTGCCTATTAATTGTGAACTGTCCCTAATTAACATAGGCTTTTTATCAACATTATCTATGTTATTTAAAACTTCATCCACAAACTTTATAACTTCCTCTTCATATCTAAACTTATCTACTTCAATAGACTCTGCGTGTCTTGCACCTTTTGCTATATACAATCTTTTTATTCCTACTTCCTTTGAATTATACATAGCAACACTCATATCCCATGGTACAAATCTATCTTCATCTCCATGTATAAACATAATTGGTATTGAGGTTTTCCTAACAACCTCAATTGGACTTACACAATCAAAACTAAATTTAGCTTTTCTTACTGCTCTCCTTCCGGTAAGCTTTAATATTGGCCTCAATAAAGTGTTTTTTTCTTTTACTTTTCCTTCTAACAGTTCATTCAAACTAGAAAAAGCACAATCTGAGATAATAAATTTAGCAAATTTATTGATTTCAGCATATTGAATTACTGTAGCTGCACCCATAGACTCTCCATGCAATCCAATTATCTCATGTTCACCCTTTTTATTTATTATCCAATTAACAAATAAATCAAGATCTTCTTTTTCATAATATCCATAAGTAGAGTACTTCCCCTCACTTTTAGAATGTCTTCTTTGATCGTATATGAGGACATTCCACCCTTTTTCTAAAAACATTGATATATATTTTATTGAATAGACCAAACCAACAGTTATTCCATGTACAAAAATCATGGTTTTATTAGATTCATTACTAGACTTTATATAAATACCTCTTAATTTTAATCCGTCCTTAGATTCTATGAAAAATTCTTCTTTAATCAATGATTTATAAAAGTCCTCATCTATAAGGCCCCTTTTTATTTGTTCTTTAAACATTATATCTTCAGGAATAACTTCTCTTAACAGTACTTGCTCAAAATAATATTTAACTATAAAATAAATCACTAAGCATAAGATTAATATAGCAACTAAAATAGATAGAACTATCTTATACATATTCTCGCCCCTTCCCATTAAAAATCAGTTTAGTTTAGATGTATACTGATAATATTATATATTTTATGCTATTTTTATTTTAATATTATAATTACATTTTATAGAGGTTGTCCACAGTCAATGTTGATAGTGGATAGTGTGGATAGCTTGGTAATACCTTTCTTATAAAAGTTTAAACTGTTTAGCGTTGGGGACAGTTCACAACTGTTCTTATAATTATTATATAAGCCATATATAGTTTCTATCTAGTTTTTTCAAAATTAAACTTATATGGATTCTTATATAGATTCTTATATAGTTTTAATAAATATTTAATTAATCTTTGTATACTTATTCCAATTTTCCATTTACTATTAATCGTTTTGTTGCACCTGGTGTACATGTTACTATAGTTAAGGTAGCATCTTCAGTAGGATCTAATACCTCTACATCTTCTGGCTCTACTATCTTTTTCCCTGTAACCTTATACTTAAATTCTCCCTTTTTATTTCTAACTATTATTTCATCTCCATTTTCTAATTCATCCGCTCGTTTAAAATACTCACTATATGTGTAATTTCTATGCCCTGCTACTGCAAAGTTGCCTTTTTCTCCCGGTAGAGCTGTACCTTCAAAGTGTCCTACCGCGGATTTCAAGGTATCCATATCACTGCCTTCAGCTACAGCGGCTGTAACATTAATTTTAGGTATAACCATCATTGCTATCGCATTATTAACCTCTTTAGTATGTTCTCGACTAGGTGAACCTTCCTTGCTTGAGTTATCTTCATCATACTCTCCCATATCTCTTAACGTTTCCTCAAACCTAGTTATCATATCTTTTTGTTTTCTATTCGAAGAAAGTCTCATAAAAATAGCGCTGGATATAATTAAAATACCAATTACTATAAGTAGTGTTCCTGAAAACTTTTTCTTATTCATATATATCCTCCTTTTTTTTAATCCTTAATCCTATTATAAATCATTATCTTATTTAGTCCACAGTTTATAGTTTTAATATTGTTATGAACTGTCCCTTAATTCCTATCAATAGTTATAAAATTATTATTTTTATATTAAGTAATAACCTTAATCAGAATCTTAAATTTACTAACTTTTCTAGTATTATTTTATTAATATCTGATTTTTTCAAATTTTCTTAACATTTTCTAGTTTTTATAGTATAATTAAATAAAGGAATTCTATGAAATAGCGGGGTGACTACATTATGAAAAATAATCTTATATCCGTAGATTTCCACTCAAAAAAAATATTAGATTCTAATAAACGACATAAAAAAAACATCTTTAAATTAATAATTTTTCGCATTAAAAACTTATTTCATTTAAGTCCTAATAAGAATTATCCATCTTGTCAAATTCATAAATTTAGAAAGACCTTATAATTTATAATATTTCATAAAACTATATTTATAATTTTTATATATTAAAAAGCCATAAGATATAAATTCCTTTTTTATTTCTCATGGCTTTTTAATATTTTTATTTCTTTGTGGAAATTTTTTTCTAAATTATGCTCTAAATAC
>CAYYWN010000185.1:0-4872 GCA_964474485.1 uncultured Clostridium sp.
CCTTCCTCGTAGGCAGCCTTCATAGCTTCATATAAAGGTGTCCCTCCTAGCACACTAGTAATCCTTAGTTGATCTCCACCAGTAAAAAATACTAAAGAAGCTTCTTTCATCTTTTGTATATTATTTTTATATGTAGCTTCTTTTCTGCTATTTACATATAATATATCAACATTTTTAACACCTAACTCTATAAATAATTCATTATAGCTCTCTCCTACTTCTTTAGGTTTTTCTGTTGCTACAGTAGCTATCAGTAATTTATCTTTACTTTTATCAATAGTAGAACTTACATATCTTAGTATTTCCTTATTTCCCTTTTTGTCTTCAGCTCCTCCTATAATAATAAGATTTTCTTCATCTATGCCTTCCATAAAAATCACCTCTATTTTAGTATCTTTTATTATTTCCAATATATTAATTATTATGCACACTTTCTACTGACATCTTATTATTACAGTTGTTTCCTCATTATGGTTGTTATATACATCTTTTAAATATTATTTAATATTTGAATAACAAAATAGGACTTTTAAAGAATGTAAACTCTTTAAAAGCCCTTAATTTAGATTATAATCCTATAGAATATCATATATTTATACTAACCCTTAGTTATAAAATAGCTCTTCCTGGTATTATTATTTTATCTCCAACATTTATAGAATCAGGATCTTCTATACTATTTACCTTAATAATTTCATCTGTAGTAGTAAAGTATCTTTTAGCTATCTTCCAAAGTGTATCTCCTTCTTGAACTACATATATCGTGATACTCGCCTTTTTTTCAGGAACATCATTATCTAGTTTACTTATAGATATTAAGAATTCTTTTTCTTTTAAATAGCTAGCACTCCCAAATACTAATACTACACACTTTATTGCTATAGTATCCGCTTCAATTGAAGACTCTAATATTTCCATGTTTGCTTTACAAAGACATGTCATATCAATTTTAGCACCTGGAATATCTATACCAGTGGAAAATGACAATTCTTCCTTTACTGCACATATATTTTTTCTATCTTCTTTAGATCTATATAAAATTTCTACTTTTATTACGCCCTCTATAGAAATTTTATCTTCTAATACCTTTTTTTCTGTTATAGCTACATTACCAGTAGTCATTAATATTTCAATAGGTTTTGGCCTACCTTTACCTATTTGTATATTTTCTTTTACTATAACTTCATTACTATTCATTCCTTGAAGTATATTTATACTATATTTTTCTTTTTCAATTTCTAATAATGCGCTTGGACTATATGCATCTTCTATCATATGAATGTTTTCTTTTGACATAATTCTAAAATTAGATTTTAAAGAATACTCTACACTTATTATTCTTTTTTCGCCTAGGTCATCATGATTTATATCTATATAAATATCAGACAACCTTATATCTCCAATACATCTCATATCATCTCTTATATTCTCTATTTCGAAACTTTCTTTTATAAAAATTTCATCCTCTAAATACACAACTTCTTTACTATCTAAGCCTCTATAAATGCATTTAATCGTAATAAATCCATTAACCTGTACTTCATTATCTACTATTCTAATATCTTTTTTATAAATATTTATATCATTTTTTAATATATTACCTATTTGTGGCTTATCCATACCTATATTTATAACAGATTTAGCTGTGAAATCCTTCTCTATATTATCTATTATCTGATCTAAGGTATAAGGCTCTTTTAACATTTCAAGACTTTCTCTAGACTCAATATCTTTAATTATATCGTATTTGTATTCTTTTAAGACTTCAGCTTTTAGTTTTATTATTCCTTCAAGTCCTATTTTTCTTTCATTTACTATAGATGCTCCCATATGTTCTATGGCACACTCCACAAGACAATTCATACTTTGATCTGCCCCAGTTATATTTACGTAGTTTGAGAACTTATCACTATAATTTATACTTTGAATGCCCCTTATTTCTTCCTCTTCCCTTGCCAAATAAAGTATAGTATATTCTAATGTACCTTCTACATAAATTTTATCTGGCATTATATCCTTAGATATAATTACAGGCTTTACATCAACAGTCAATATTTCTAAAACATCTGGATGAGTATCTGGAATTAAATATTCCCCTCTAACTACTGTGTCACTAGTATTTTCTCCTAGTAGCTGTTCATATTGTATACTTTCTCTAACCACATCTACATCTTCCATATTATCCCTCCCATAAGATTCCTATTATAATTTATATTACTTAAATCTAATAAATATACTTAAATCCTAATAATGTATTTATACAAATTACCTAAGATCTTTTAACTTAGTTTTAAGCATGTTTTCCTATTTCTATAACTTAGTTAAATTTCATACAAAACCATATCTATATTTTTTAAAAACTTATTGACAATTTAAAAATATTAACGTATTATAATTATGGTTATTGACCATATAACCTCTCATAAATTCTCAATACCCTTTTATACAATATTTGAAAGATGGAACCCACCATCTTTCTTTTTTTTAATTTTACATATAAAAAATCCTAGCATATAATAATATGCTAGGATTCTTTATTTAAACGTCTAGATCGCAAAATCTAATTGTACTGTTTGTGTCAAAACATCTGAATAACTATAAGTCACCGTCCTTTGGGTGTCACTTTCGAGCCTTATAACGAAAATACTTGGGTAAGCTTCTTCTATTACCCCTTTGTTTATAAGAACTTTTCTTCTCCCACCATTAGCTTTTAGAGTAACTGTGTGCCCGATGTGTTTCTCTATATCTTTTCTTATATGAGCTAAGGTTTGTAACTTTTCCATATAAACACCCTCTTTCCCATGTATATTATATAATACAATAGGCCTCTTGTCAAATAAACTTATTATTTTATCACTTATAAAAGCTTTTTGTCAATGTTTTTTTATAATTTTTATGATATTTTTTTTAAAAATTATAGAGCTTAGCCATTGTATCTATATTATTACCTAAAACCCTGTTTTATATTCCCAGATAAAAGTATTTGTTATTACCTTTAATAATATATAGAAATAAAAGCCTTTTAAAGGTATAATACATCAACCTTTAAAAGACCAAATATTTTAATATGGTATATTAGCATAAAAAGTAAAACTCCAATTCGCATTTATATTTGCTTTGTCATATATATTGAGACTTTGGGTACCCTTCTCTATACTTCCCCCTAGTTTGTAGTCCACCTATGCCTTTAATACCTGTAATTGTATTATCTAAAACTTCATGAATAGATACTACCTTATCTACATTAGTATAGGCAATTTTTTCACAAATAAATACCGGGTCTAAACAGTGTATTAAAACCCTATTAGGGGAACTTGCAAAATTAGCTCCTGCATCTAATATCTTTTCATAACAAGATTGGCATGCTCCTGCAAAAATTACCAACTCATCATAACTAGAATTATAATTTCTAAGTTCAGATACAGCTTCCACAAAATACTTTGAATTCCTATAATTTTCTAGTTCCAAATAATCTTTTGCATCCTTTATTATTCCATCATGACCTGTAAGTACTATTATATCTGGTTTTACGGCTTTAACTATTTCTAATATCCTCTTTGGCTGCTCACTTTCTTTTACTATTTCACCTACAGCCTCTAAGGAAAGTTGTTTATAGACCTTGAGACAATTTTCAAGATACTCCGCATCACCATCTATATGAAGTATTTTACCCGGCCTTCCGAATACTAACTCCTTAGAAGGAGTAGACTTTGATACCCTATATCCCCTTCTTAAATTAAATCTACTAGCCATTATATTCTTTATTCTACTATTAACGTCTTTGTTAAATACTCTATCTGTTTCGCCACTATAATCAGATCTAACCACTTCCAAATCTTCTACTGGAGAGTCTGCAATTATCCTTAAATTTATTCCCTTTAATATATAAGTTAAACCTTCTAACCCCTCTTTAATATCTATAATTTTAAATGTTATATCTTTTCCATAGGACTTCCTTACTACTATCTCTCCAATTTCCATATATTCTCTCCCTTATATTTAACTTTACTTTTATAATATGAAAATTCTTATTTAATGACACTATTATATAATATAAAAATCCTTATTTAAGATGCATCCTATTTTTTGTAGGAATTTTATTTAATTTCATAAAATAAACTCTGTATTTATTTTCATCTATAACACTTAATTAAAGGTTATAGCATGATTATAAATACAGAGCATTTTAGATATTATATAACACATAATCTTCCCTAAAAGACATCATTGTTACCTCTTAATATAATTACTATTCAATCTGATTATACAACTCTTTAAACTCTTCTATAAAATTCATATATATTTCTTGTTCACTTATTAAATTTTCAAGCTTATTTCCAAAGGTATTTTGAGCCCAATTAACCTCATTATAATAATACCTGTTAGATAATCTCCAAAATCTTTGTGGAAATAATAAAAATGCAAATATAACTTTATATTCTTCTTCTCTTAATAAATCTACCTTATTATAATTATCAATAATAATTTTTGCGTATTCTATGTCCCAATCCACTCTTTTTAAAACCTTTGTCATGAAATTAGCTATGTCATAGGCCCTAACTTCCCTTTTACAGTAATCAAAATCTATGACATTTACGGAATCATCAGATATAATTATATTATGATAGGTATAATCATGATGACAAAAACTCTTTTCCGCCTCAGTACTCTTACAAATATCCATATAATTCGAATCTGACAATACCTTCATTGCCCTTTTTCCTAAATCCTTGTAGAATTGAAGAGATTTTATATAATTTAAATCAAAAGAACCCTTAGCGCCTCTTTTTCTTCCCATGTTTCTCATCTTATCTAAAGACTTAATTCTCTTATCCATTATCTATCTAAACTCCCAGGTGTAGGTACTAAAAC
>CAYYWN010000186.1:0-4865 GCA_964474485.1 uncultured Clostridium sp.
TATTTTACATCATGTAAATACTTGAGTAGGTAACTACCATCCGCATTAATGCTAAAGAGCAACATATCTACAAAAAGGTCGGTGCCAGTGGCTAATACGTGTGTAGCTGGATCAAGATATTATACAACAAGCAATTTTGATGGATTTTACTGAGATTTATTTCTGACACTTCAAACAAAAGTTTTATATTTATTTTATATATTTTTTTAATTTAAAAGAAGATTTATTACTAAAATCTAGTCAGGTATATTATAATAAGATAATATGATATAAACTTAATAAAAAGATAATAAGAATAAAGGTATTTTTAAAAGTAACTAATTTTTATATTAGTTAAGGAGGTGGATTATGAGTTTCTACGAAGAATTAAGTAATTATTATGATACAATATTTGAAAAAAGTGATATGACTTTGAACTTTTTAACTGAAAATTTAAAAGAAAATTATAAGGTAATAGATTTAGCTTGTGGTAGCGGAACATATGCTATAGAACTTGGCAAAATGAATATAGAGGTTTTAGGCATAGATTTAGATGGAAGTATGATAAGTTTAGCAAAGGACAAATCAAGAGGAATAGAAAGCTTAAGTTTTATAAATTCTGATATGCTAAATTTAAAAAACATATCCAATATGAAGTATAATAGTATATTTTGTATAGGAAATTCTTTAGTTCATATTACAGATAAAAATAAAATTAAGACTTTATTTAAAGAAGTGTATAATATGTTAGATACAGATGGAGAGTTCATTATACAAATAATAAATTATGATAGAATAATAAAATATGACATTAATGAATTACCTCCAATTAAAAGAGAAGATAAGGGTTTAGAATTTGTAAGAAAATATAAATATAATGAAAAAAAGAATATAATAGATTTTAATTCAGAATTAATAATAGAAAAAAATAATGAAAAGGTTAGTTACAAAAATAGTGTAGCATTACTGCCAATTATGAAGGAAGAATTAGAATCTATGTTGCTAGACTCAGGATTCAAAACTATAAACTTTTATGGTGGATTTAATAAGTCAGCTTATAATTATGAAGCTTACTCTACAGTAGTAAGAGCAATTAAAAAGTAAATATAATAATGATAATAGGGATGGGGAGATATTTTAATGAAAAAACCATTTTTTGATGCTAAAGATACTTTACTTCAAAATGGGCTAAGGGTGATTACAATAAAAAAGGACACTCAAATTATGTCCATACAAATAGGGGTAAGAATTGGATCTATGTATGAATCTATAGAAGAAAAAGGCATTTCTCATTTTATTGAGCACATGCTGTTTAAAGGAACTAAATTTAGGGACAATGAAACACTAAATAATGATTTAGAGTTTTTAGGGGGAGAATACAATGCTTATACAGATTATAAGTCTACAGTTTATAGTATAAGTGCTTTAGAAGAAGAAATCTTAAATTCTTTAGATTTATTATCAGATATGGTTATGAATTCTACGTTTCCTTTAGATGAAATAGAAAGAGAGAGAGGGGTAATATTATCTGAGATTAGAGGCTCATTAGATGATGTTGAAAACCTATCTTTTAAAAAATTAAATGAAATAGCATTTGATAATAGTCCACTTAAGTGGGAAGTTAGCGGTGATGAAAAAAACATTAAGTCTTTTAATAGGCAAGATCTTATAGCCTTTTATAATAAATTTTATACACCTAAAAACTCTGTTATAGTAATGGTTTCGTCTTTGTCTCATGAAGAAGCATTAGAAAAAATAGCTAATAAGTTTTCTACTTGGGAAGGGATTAAGATAGAAAAAAAAGATATATTGGTAGAAAATAATAAGCCTGTAACAAAGACAACTATTAAAAAGGATTTAGAGCAAAGTTCTATAGCGTACCTGTACACATTTCATGATTTACCAAAGGAAAAAGAACTATCTTTAAAGATATTAAACCATAAGCTTGGTGAAAGCTCTAATTCTATTTTATTTAGGGAACTTAGAGAAAAACTTGGATTAGCCTATGATGCATATACAGATTTAGATATGACTCCAAAGATAAAAACTATGTGCATTTATACCTCAGTATCAGAAGAAAATATTAACCAGGCTATAACAACCATTGATAAATGTATAGAAGATATTAAAAATAAAAAGATAAAAATTAATAACAATACCGTTAAGCTTATGAGTAAAGTTCATAAAACAGCAGTAGTGTCTACAATAGAGGATTCTATGGATCTTGGAAGCTATGTATTATTTCAAGCGCTAGAAGAAGATAATATACAAAGATATTTAGAAGACATGGATGCTTTAGAGAAGATAAATAAAGAAAGTATATACGAGGTAGCCAATATAGTATTAAAAAATCCAACTATACACATATTAAAAAATGAAAAAGAATAAGGTGAAGTGAACAAATGGAAGGTAAAATAACTTCGATTCAAGTGCAAAGTAGAAATAAAGATAGGGTGAATATATTTGTAGATGAAGAATTTGCATTAGCATGCTTTGCAGAGGTTGTATATAAACAAAACATAAAAAAAGGTGATAGAATTAACCTAGAACAGTTAAATGAAATATTATTAAAAGAAGAGCTTTCTAAAGCTAAAAACTATGCTTTAAGGGTAGTAGAAAAAGGATTAAAACCAGAAAAATCTGTAAGGGACAAACTTTTTAAAAAGGAGTATAGCAAAGAAACAATAGATAAGGTAATAGAATTTTTAAAGGATTATACTCTTATTGATGATAAGAGATATGCGCAGGGTTATATAAAAGAAAAGATAAAGTCTAATGGAAAAAATAAAATAAAGTATGGACTTTTAAGTAAGGGAATTAAAAAAGATATAATAGAAATTGTTCTTAAAGATATTTATGATGAAGATGAAGATAGAGAAATAGCAGAAAAGATTGCAGTTAAAAAGTTCAATATAATATCCAAAAGAGAAACTGATAAATATAAAATCAAAGGTAAGCTATATCAATTTTTAATAGGAAAAGGATATTCAAGTGAATGCATTAAATTTGTAATAGAAAAGATATTTAAGGATAATAGTTTATAAAAGGAGATAGCCTTATGTTAAAAAACCCAATAACACTATTAATTATTCTAATATTTTTATATCCTCTTGTAAAGGGGATATTATTTAAGGTAAATTACGAAGATTTAAAATCGGACTTAAAAAATATGCAAAAGACTATATCCTTTTTATTATGCTTCCCTCTTTGGATTTATTTTAAAGATTTTATAGATAGCTTTATGGATGCAGCAATTACAAAGATGTCTTATAATATAACTTACTATATTGAAAAATATAATAAGTTATATTCCATAGCGGTGTTTTTGATTATTATATTTTTAATTTATAAATTTCAAATGTTGATTTATAGTACTATTAATAAGTTAATATTTAACCCTATAATTATATCCTTAAAAAGTAAAGAAAGTTATAGAAAATCATCGACTAATAGGTTAATAGCCATGATAATCTCGATACCTAAGGGTATTTTCTATGCTCTTTTAATTACAGGCAGTATACATCTTTTATCTTACTTTTATCAAAAGGATAAGTTTCAAGATTATGTTCAAAGCTCAAAGTTGTATAATGAGATAAATATAAGAACATTAGAACCAATGATAAACTCAAAGTTTTTAGGAAAGATTCCAAGCACAATAAAGAACTCCTTTAAAGTAGAGGTTAAATATGATGAGTCTAATCTTATAAAAGAAAAAAGTACTAATTCTAATACTTTAGTTTACTATAATGGTGTCACACTAGAAGATGGTATAAAGTCTAATGAGGCTATAGACAAGTTTTCTGTAAATCTTACCAAAGGTCATAATTCAGATAGAGCTAAAGCAAAAGTAATATATAATTTTATTGGATCTAATATAGATTATGATTATGATAAAGCTGATAAAATATATACTAATGATTTTAAAATAGAATCTGGAGCGATAACTACTTATGATACTAAAAAAGGAATATGCTTTGATTTTTCTTGTCTTTTTGTGGCTATGTGTAGGGCTAATAATTTAAAAGTTAGGTTAGTTACTGGAGAAGGCTATAATGGATTAAGTTGGGTAAGTCATTCTTGGAATGAGGTATACATTAAAGAAGAAGATAAGTGGATAAACATAGATACTACCTTTTATAAAGGTGGAAATTATTTTAATAGTAAAAAGTTTGACTTAGACCATAGAGGAGAAAATATAGTAGGGGAATGGTAGAGGGTGTCTTTAATTATAAAGGCACCTTTAGTTTTTTAATATACTTCTTTTTTGTTATGTCAACATTTTATTTAATTGAAATGATGGTTTATCTTGATTAAATAATATCTCATTTATCTTTTCATAGTTTTTTCCATGGGTATCTCCTACTTTTAATATTACTATAGTCATGTTAAATTGTTACCCTGATAACTAGTTATAATATACTCATAATCATATAATGTAATCATAAGGCAAACAAAAATTTAATTTTAGGAGCAATTTATATGGATGACAAAAAAAGATTATATAAAATTAAAGAATAATCAATGATTGCTGCTTAGTAATAATTCGATTTGATATCTTTAATTAATAATTCTAATATCAAAGGTATTAAATAAGAATTAATCCTTAAATATAAATCATAGTTTTAAGAGTGCTAAGAGAAGGAAGGATGTTTATGAAAAAAGGCTTAAAATGGATTAGCATTATTATAACATTAATAGCAGTTAATCTATTTATGACAAAACCAGTTTTAGGTAAATTTAATAGTGGTGAAAAGGGGTATAATATACCTGTGCTTATGTATCATTCTATTACAGATAATGATAAAAAAATACTTAGGGTTACCCACGATAATTTTTATCAACAGATGAAATATCTAAAAGATAATGGGTTTAGTTCATAAAGTCCG
>CAYYWN010000187.1:0-4852 GCA_964474485.1 uncultured Clostridium sp.
AAGGTTTAGTTTTTTGCAACATTTTCCATCCAATACTTTTCTATTATATCTATATAGGAAGATGATATTTCAGATACCCTATGTTTTTCTAGTTCTTCTGAAGAAAGGGTTCCTTCTCCTCTATCTATATCATTTAATTCTTTCTTTTCTTCTGTAGATAGCTTATCTGAACTTATAATTGTTCCATCTCCCCATATATCAGGACTCATCTTTTTAAATTGAGCCTCTTTTGAAATCATAAAGTCTATAACCACCATAGCTGCATCTTTATTTGGTGCATTAAAAGGTATTGTTAAATAATGGGTATTAGAAAGTGTACCCTTATCTAGCACAAAGCTTCTGGTGCTTTTAGGAAATGCACCTTCTTTTATTTTATTGGCTGCATGTATTGGATTATATGACATAGTGATCCATATCTCTCCATTAGAATATAATTGATCAAGCTTTGAAGAGCTTTCTGGATAGGTATTACCTTCTCTCCATAAATAAGGCTTTATTTCATTTAAATAATTCCATAAAGACTCTGAATCCTTAGAAAATTTCTCTTCATTTAGTTTGGAAGAAAAAGCTTCATATCCTCCACTAGTTTCTAAAAGTGTTTGGCGTACAAAAGCGCTTCCAGTAAAATCTGGTGGTGCAGGATAAGTAAACTTTCCAGGGTTCTCTTTAACCCAAATCTTAAATTCCTCCATGGATTTTGGTGGATTCTTAACCTTCTCAGTATCATATATAAACACAAATTGTGCTTTTCCAAAAGGAGCCTCTAATCCTTCAGTATCCTCACCAAAGTCAGTAGTAATGTCTTTTGCATTTTTATCTACATACTTATTGTAATTAGGAAGTTTATCTACAAAGCTTCCTAAAAGCAGTGAATTATCTTTAACCATTTTAAAGTTTTCTCCATTAAGCCAGCATATATCCATTGTCCCAGAATTCTTATTAACATCTTTTTCTGTCATAAGTTTATTTGTCATATCCTTTGCATCATTAATTGGTACCCTATTTGAGTCAATATCAAACTTATCCTTTACTTTTGGCTTAACCCATAAATCCATATACTTATTTGTGCTTTCACTTCCTCCCCACATATATATATTAACCTTTTTACCCTTACTATCACTTAAGATACTCTCCCAGCTAGACTCTTTTAAGTCAGTATTATTTGCATCTTTATTTTTATTTCCCACGCAGGAAATTAGGCTTAATGATAAGATTGCTATTATTATACCTGCTCCTAATTTTTTAAACATATTTTATTCTCTCCTTATTTAAAGCTACCAATATTTGATTATTTTAATTTCTTGTTTTTTTACACTTTAAAATATCATTTTAATATTATTCTTTTGTAACTTCTTTTAATTTTTTTGAAAATAATTTATCCTTTAATATAAATGACATGGCAAAAAGCAATATTAAAAAACAAATTGATGCGTAAAATGATTTTGATCCTATTGTTTCAGATTTATCTCCTAAATTAGTATAAACTAATATTCCAGGTATAATTCCTATTAGACTTGCCAAGATAAAATCTTTAAATTTAATTTTAGAAATCCCTGCACTATAGCTTATGACATCAAATGGGAATAATGGTATCATCCTTAAAATTAAAATTACCATAAATCCATTTTTTTCTAGCGAATCTTCAAAGTGAGCTAACTTATGTTTGGTAATTTTTCTTATAAAGTCTCTTCCTAAAAACCTAGCTAGATAAAAGGATAGGCTAGCTCCCATCATTGCACCAATAAGAGTGTAAATACTTCCTCTAATTAGTCCAAATGCTAAACCTCCACCTATAGCTAATATTGAGTCTGGAAATAAAGTAAGTGGTACTAATGTGAACATAATTATGTATAGTATAGGTGCCATATTACCGTAGTTTAATAAGTATGTTTTTAAATCCATAGAGGAAAAAGTTTTAAACCTATTTAAATTATATAAAAAATAAACAACTACTACAATTAAAATTACACTTAAAATATATTTTAAAACCTTAATATAATCTTTTTTCATAAAACCACCTTTTACTTCATTTTATTTATTATCTTCCTCAATTCATATCTGTTTTTCCATTTAGTTATAGAATCCTTATTAACCTGTATAAAGTTTTTATTTTTTATAACCTCCTCATTAAAAAGTAAATCTAATATGTGAATAGCCCTTCCTCCACCTATGTTCATGGCTTCTACACAACTTTGACAGTAAGATACAATATATTCTCCTTTCGCTTCTTTTGACCTCTTATTCATTTGTTCTAAGGCAACATGATTATTTGTTACTGCTATCATACCTCCAAATCCACAACAGACTGTGTTACTTTTAGAAAATTCAAATTCTTTACTTTTAATCCCTAGTTGAGCCAATATATTTCTTATAGAATTATGTATACCCTCTTCTTCTCTTATAGAACAAGGGTCATGAATATAAAATATCTCATCTATCCCTTTATATATTCCTTTAAGTTCCTGTGGCACTCCAACCTCTGCTATAATGTTCCAAAGAGACTTGACTTTTATATTTGTTAAGTTCTTATTTAATGTTATAAAACAATTCTCACAGGCAACTACTACTTCATCAGCACCCATAGCTCTTAAATCTTCTTCTAAAGAATTAAAGTATTTTTTAAATCCATCAGTATCGCCCATATCATAAGTAGGCTTACCACAACACTTTAAAATTATGTCTGTGTTTTTAAAGTTCTCTTTTAGGTTTTGGTATGTTTTTTCAACAAGCTTAGGACTGTATGAAGATAAACTGCATCCCGGTAAAAATACTCTTTTCGCCTGCTTTGTTGATCCCTTTTTCATGGATCTACTATAAGTTGTAAACATCTTAGAAAAGCTGCTTTTTTGATGATATTTTACAACATTATATCCTGATGGTCTTAGTTTTTTATTGCCTTTTATTATCTCTTTTCTCATATCATAAAATAATTCTTTAAAATTTATATTTTCAGGGCATACCTTACTACACCACCCACACATTGCACAAGAATAAGGCATTATAATTTCAACTTCATTATTTTGTAGTTTACCTAAGAGTTCTTTAGGTGAACTACAAAATGCTTTTAGCATAGGGCAGTTAGTCATACAAGCTTTGCAGCCAGTACAATTTTGAAAACTCTTTTCTATGTCCTTTTGCAACTCTTTTGATAAATAAATATGCCCCATAAAGTTCCTCCTTAAAATGAAAAAATCATATATATTCTAAGCTTCTTATTTAGTAATCTTACACATAAAAAATAACTAGTCAATATCCTAGTAGGCTTTATCTCCTTGCCTTGAACAAAATATATACGCCATCTTAAACTATTATACTTTTTCAATTCCCTTATTCTTTTCATTCCACACCCTCTTAATTAGATAAATTAAGACTGATAGAGCAAATAAAATAAGTAATCCAAATACTAATTTTTTAGTTCCACCAACTAGCATCCCACCAACATAAGAATATATTATAGTTGCTGGTAATTGTCCAATTCCTGTAGCCCAAAAAAATGACCAAAACCCCATTGAGGTAAGTCCAGCTGCATAGCTTACTAGGTCAAAAGAAATAAAAGGTAAAAGTCTAGCTATCAATATTGCATACTTGCCATGCCTTTCAAAAAAATCATCTACACTTTCAAGTGCAAATTTGCTAGTCATCTTTTCTACTGATTCTCTTCCTAGCAATTTGCTAATATAAAAACATAGTATAGCGCCTACCATAGCACTAACCCAAGATAATATTGCCCCTTGCCACCAACCAAATAGACCTGCATTAGCAAAGGTTATTATGAATGCTGGTAAAGGTGCTGCTATAGATTGAAGTATCATTAATAAAAATGAAATGATTGGAGCCCATATTCCAAAAGATAATATGTAATCTTTAGCCGACTCTACATTAAGCTTCAATAATACACTTACCATATCATCGATGGTATTTTTAATAGCAGGTACTAAAAAATATAAAGATAGAATAGCTAATACTACTAGAATTTTTATTATTATATATCTCTTTTTCTTATTCAAAACATTCCCCGCCTTTTTATTTTATAAAAAAATATAAAAATAAAGAGAAAAGAACAGTTTTTTTTAATTGTTACTCTCTCTTTACTTTTTAAATTTATATCCCTATATTTTATTTTTCTAAAAGTTCCTCATATGGCCATGCCGCTTGTCCTTTTTCTAAGATATAAAGTCTATCTTTACTTATATTTTTCTCTGTTAAATATTTATGTGTATTTTCAGCGCCTCCGCCACCTCTTGGACATACAATAATTATTGGTTTACTACCTTCTAACTTTCCTAGTACGTTTTCAAGTTTCTTTTTATCTTCATCACTTTTTACTGGATATGCATAAGTTGGCATAGCTCCTTTGATGTGATGCTTATCATATTCTTCTTTAATCTGAATATCTAAAATTATTATGTCTTCTTTAGTTTCTATACTCTTTTTTAATTGTTCTGCAGTGTAATAATTATAATCTTTTTTCGATTCCGCTTTATTTGCTTCCGTTTTAGCTTTTGTGCATCCCAATAAACCTATACTTAAAGTCAGTACCATTAATAATGTAGAAATCAAATACTTTTTGTTCTTTTTCATAATTATTCCCCCTATTAATAACAATTTTAGGATATAAAATTCACATCCCTCAAAAATTATATCATAATTTACCTTAAGATACTTGTATCTATGCTAATCTGCTTATATATAATATCTATACAAGTCTTAATTCCCATTACTTTTATCAATGCTTAAATTTTATTATATAATGATTAAAAGAGCCTACTTTTTAAATAGGCTCTTTTAATTAACACACTAAATTTTAATGTAAAATTACAGTGTAGATACCATAACTGCCTTTATTGTATGC
>CAYYWN010000188.1:0-4842 GCA_964474485.1 uncultured Clostridium sp.
AATGCACTAGCTTTAACAAAATTAGATGGAACTGCTAAAGGTGGAGTAGTAATATCTATAAAAAGAGAACTTAAAATACCAGTTAGATATATAGGTGTTGGAGAGGCTATTGATGATCTTCAAGAATTTAATGCGGAGGCTTTTGCAGAGGCTTTATTTTAAAATATAAAACTGTTAAGTAAAAATGCTTGACATAATAATTATATTTTGTTATAATTTTTTTTGTAGGTTAGGTGATATAAATGGAAGATAGATTTGCTATCTCGCTATTATTTGATTTTTATGGTGAACTTTTAACTAAAAAGCAAGTAAATATAATGAATTTGTATTACAATGAAGATCTTTCATTAGTAGAGATTGCAGAAATAAATGAAACTAGTCGTCAAGCTATATATGATACCATCAAGACGTGTTATAAATTACTTATGAATTATGAAGCTAAATTAAAATTATTAGAAAAGAGCTTGAAACTATCAGAAAGTATTAAAAATATATGCATTAAGTTAGATAAGATTGAGAAAAGGTTTGATTCTACTGAAGAGAGTTATATTGAAATTAATAATATAAAAAGTATCCTTTTAGAGGATATTAATATTTAGGAGGATTAGCATGGCTTTTGAAGGATTAACATCCAAACTTCAAGAAACTTTTAAGAAGTTAAAGGGAAAAGGGAAGCTTTCAGAAAAAGATATAAAGGAAGCCATGAGAGAGGTAAAACTTGCTCTTTTAGAGGCAGATGTAAATTACAAAGTTGTTAAAGGTTTTGTAAGTTCTGTAAGCGAAAAATGTTCAGGATCAGAGGTTCTAGAAAGTCTAACCCCTGCTCAACAAGTTATAAAAATAGTTAATGATGAGTTAACTAAACTTATGGGCGAGGAAGAGAGTAAGATAAATCATTCTGATACTGGGCTTACAGTTATAATGCTTGTAGGATTACAGGGAGCGGGTAAAACCACCATGGGAGGCAAACTTGCCCTTCATTTTAGAAAAAAGAATAAAAAACCATTGCTAGTAGCAGCAGATGTATATAGACCAGCTGCAATTAAGCAATTACAAACTGTAGGTAAACAAATAGATGTTCCTGTATTTTCTATGGGAGATAAAATAAGTCCTGTAGACATAGCAAAGGCATCGTTAAACTTTGCTAAAGATAATGGGAATAATGTAATAATAATAGATACGGCAGGGAGACTTCATATAGATGAAGATTTAATGGGGGAACTTATTAGTATAAAAGCTGCCATAAATCCTGCTGAAATATTACTTGTAGTAGATGCTATGACTGGGCAAGATGCAGTAAATGTTTCTGAATCATTTAATAACAGCGTAGGTGTTTCTGGGATAGTTTTAACTAAACTTGACGGAGATACTAGAGGCGGAGCCGCTTTATCCATTAGAGAAATAACTAAAAAACCCATTAAATTTGTAGGTATAGGCGAAAAGATGAATGATATAGAAGTATTTCATCCTGATCGAATGGCTTCAAGGATATTAGGAATGGGTGATATGTTATCACTTATAGAGAAAGCACAACAGTCTATAGATGAAAAAGAAGCAAAAGAACTTGGGAATAAAATATTAAATCAAGGATTTAACTTTGAGGATTTCCTAACGGCTATGAGCCAAATGAAGAAACTTGGACCTTTAAATAAGATAATGGATATGATACCAGGAGGTAATTCAAAAGAATTACAAGGAGTAGACTTTAATCAGGGCGAGAAAGAAATGGCTAAGATGGAAGCTATAATAAAACCTATGACTTTAAAGGAAAGAAGAAATCCGAATTTGTTAAGTGTTCAATCCAGAAAGAGGCGTATAGCTAACGGATCGGGAGTTACTGTTCAAGAAGTTAATAAGATAATAAAAAGTTTTGAAAGCATGAAAAAGATGACTAAGCAAATGAAAGGTATGAAAAAGGGAATGAAAAAAGGTCCTTTTGGAAATTTCCCATTTGTTTAATATAAATTATAATATTTGAAGGAGGTGAGAAATAATGGCAGTAAAGATAAGACTTAAAAGAATGGGCGCTAAGAAGACTCCTTTTTATAGAGTTGTAGTAGCTGATTCAAGAAGCCCAAGAGATGGAAAGTTCATAGAAGAAATAGGATATTACAATCCAGTATCAGAGCCAAAAGTAATCAAAATTGATGAAGAAAAGGCAGCTAAATGGATAAGTAATGGAGCACAACCATCAGATACAGTTAAAAAGCTTTTTGTAAAAGCTGGAATAAACGATAAACTTTCAAAGTAATACTTGGGAGGTGATTTCTGCTTAAGATTTTCATAAAGTCTTATAGCAGAATCTTTATGAAAGAATTAGTTAAAATAATAGCTAAGTCATTAGTTGATAATCCTGAGATGGTACAAGTAAATGAAATAACTGGCGAGCAATCTATAATTTTAGAATTAAAAGTTGCCGAAGATGATATGGGAAAAGTTATAGGGAAACAAGGTCGAATAGCAAAAGCTATAAGAACCGTTGTAAAAGCCGCAGCAATTAAAGAAAATAAAAGAGTAATTGTTGAAATTATATAAAATATTTTCAAGGCAGAGTTAGGTTTATTCCTAGCTCTTTTTGATTAAATTATGTTTGGTGGTGAATATATGGAAGATTATTTATCGGTAGGTCAAATAAGCAAACCTCATGGAATAAAAGGGGAAGTTAAAGTAATTCCTCTAACAGATGATATAAAAAGATTTCGGAAATTAAAAAAAGTATATATAGATGGAAATGAGAAGACTATAGTTTGGTGTAAGATGCAAGTTGATAGGGTTATACTTAAAATAGAAGGTATAGATACTATAGAAGGTGCAGAAATTTTAAGAAATAAATATATCCAAGTAAAAAGGGAAGAAGCAGTTAGACTTCCAAAGGACAGCTATTTTGTAACAGATTTAGTATCATGTACAGTATATGATACATTAGAAAACAAAATAGGAAAGATATATGATGTAATTAAAACTGGTAGTAATGATGTATACTGGATTAAAGATGAAAAAGAGGTTTTGATTCCAGCATTAAAGGATATAGTACTAGAAGTAGATATAGATTCTCATAGGATTGTTATAAGGCCTATAAAGGAGTGGCAAGATGAAGATTGATATCCTAACATTATTTCCAGAGATGTTTAGTGTATTCAATCATAGTATATTAGCTAAAGCTAGAGAAAAAGGAATTATAGACATAAATTGTTTTAATATAAGAGACTTTACGGAAAATAAGCACAAAAAAGTAGATGATTACCCATATGGTGGAGGATCGGGTATGGTTATGTCTCCACAGCCTATAGTTGATTGCATAAAGCATGTTAAAGAAAACAATATGGGTAGGGTAATATTTTTAGGGCCGAAAGGTAAAACTTTTACTCAATCTAAAGCTAATGATTTATCAAAGGAAGAAAGTCTTATTTTCTTATGTGGGCATTATGAAGGTATAGATGAGAGGGTGTACAGTTACATTGATGAGGAAATATCTTTAGGGGACTTTATACTTACCGGTGGTGAAATGGCCGCTATACCAGTAATAGATAGCATATGTAGATTAGTACCAGGGGTATTATCCAATAGTAACAGCTATGAAGATGAGTCTTTTTATAATGGGCTTCTAGAGTATCCTCAATACACAAGACCAGAAGTTTTTAATGGCGAAAGGGTACCTGATGTGCTTATTTCAGGGCATCATGAAAACATAAGAAAATGGAGAAAAACTAAATCACTTTTACTAACTAAAAGAAATAGATTAGACCTTTTTAAAAAGTTTTCTCTTAGCAAAGAAGATATAAAATTATTAAAAGATATTGATAAGTTATAAAAAAACATTGAATATACCTAGAATATGTGATAAAATATCAAATGTGTTAGTACGAACGGTCCTCTGTCAGGGAATACTGGCAAGAACGTTAAATTAGTTTAAGGAGGAATACACAATGAATGAATTAATAAGAGCTATTGAAGCAGAACAACTAAGAAATGATCTACCAAACTTTAACGTAGGTGATACAGTTAAGGTACATGTAAGAATAAAAGAGGGAACTAGAGAAAGAATACAAATTTTCGAAGGAACCGTTCTTAAGAGACAAAATGGTGGAATAAGAGAAACATTCACTGTAAGAAGATTAGCTTCAGGTGTAGGGGTAGAAAGAACATTTCCTTTAAATGCTCCAATAGTTGAAAAAATAGAAGTAGTAAGAAAAGGTAAAATTAGAAGAGCTAAATTATTCTACTTAAGAGATAGAGTTGGTAAGGCCGCTAAGGTTAGAGAACGTAAATAATATATAATAGTTACATAAATTATTTTATAGCAAAAGGGACTTTTATAGTCCCATTTTTGTTATTTAAAAATATATGTTTTTAAAAATGAAAGGAAGTGAACTTAATGGCAATAAATTGGTTTCCAGGTCATATGGTAAGGACTAGAAGACAAATAAAAGAAAATTTAAAATTAGTGGATTTAGTTATAGAAATAAGAGATGCTAGGATAGTTAAATCTAGTAGTAATCCAGAGGTAAATGAACTTTGTGAAAATAAGCCAAGAATAATATTTTTAAATAAGGCTGATTTAAGTGAAAGTAAGGTTACAAAAGATTGGATTAAAACTTTATCTTCGGATAAAATTAAGTTATTAGAAGTAAATAGTTTAACAGGGGAAGGTATTAAAAATATAAAGCCTGCTATATCAGAACTTTTAAAGGAAAAAGAAGATAGAATGAAAAAAAAGGGTCTTAAAAGTATTGTATGGAGAGCTATGGTAGTTAGAATACCTAATGTGGGTAAATCTTCATTTATAAATAAGATTGCTAAAAATAATATCAAAACATATCTACTAGAG
This sequence comes from uncultured Clostridium sp., assembly GCA_964474485.1. Taxonomy (GTDB): domain Bacteria; phylum Bacillota; class Clostridia; order Clostridiales; family Clostridiaceae; genus Clostridium_L. Next base: position 4,829 of record CAYYWN010000188.1, read on the forward strand.
TAAATTAACTGCAA
>CAYYWN010000189.1:0-4840 GCA_964474485.1 uncultured Clostridium sp.
ACAATAGCTGCAGTTAAAAGTCATTTTTGGTATATATCTAAATAAATTATTGAGAATAAAAGTTATAGTATATAAATAAAAAGGTTAAGAGCGCTGCATCTGTGTTAGATTAAGCGCTCTTAAGCTATGTTGTAATTAAATTAGCATTAGTAGGAGGAAAATTTATGAAAGAAGAGAAATTAAATATGAGGTGGAGTCTTAAGGAACTTTATCCTTCATTTGATAGTGAGGAATTTGTTACTGATATAGAACGGTTAAAGGAAGATATAAGTTTAATAAATATTTGGATCTTTGATATGGTTAAAAGTTATGAGAAGTTAGAGGATAGCATAGAAAAATATATAGAAAGTCAAAATAAAATATGCTCATTATATACAAGGCTTGTTAGTTTTTGTAGTCTTACACTTTCAGCAGATGCCTTAAATTCTACAGCACAAAGCTATTTAGAGAAAGTTGAAAATGTATTTTTACCAATGATAGAAACTAATGTGATATTTAATAAGTGGCTAACATCTTTAGAAAATATAGATGGATTAATAAATAGTAGAAGTTTAATAAAAGAACATGAATTTTATTTAAGAGAAATTATAGATAGAAAAACATATGCTCTATCTGATAGAGAAGAAGCTATAATTTCTAAAATGAAGCAAACGGGGTCAGTAGCATTTGGAAATTTACAAAAGCTTTTGACATCTACACATAAAGTAGATATAGAAATTGAAGGCAAAATGGAAAGTGTTCCACTCACAGTTTTAAAAAACTTTGCATTTAGCAATGATAAGGATATGAGGAAAAGTTCTTATGAAGCAGAACTTAAAAGTTACAAAAAAATTGAACAGCCGATTGTAGCAGCTTTAAATGGAATAAAAGGAGAGGTAATTACAATATCAAATATGAGAGGATACAAAAGCCCACTTCATTATACTTTGGTTAATAGTAGAATGGATGAAGAAACCTTAAATTCTATGATGACTGCGGTGGAAGAAAGCCTTCCCGAATTTAGAAAGTATTATGAAAGAAAAGGTGAAATACTCGAGTATAAAGATGGACTGCCATATTATGATATATTTGCACCCATAGGATCCACGAATAAAACTTATAGCTATGAAGATGCAAGAGATTTTATAGTATCTAATTTTAACTCTTTTTCAAATGATCTAGGTGAATTTGCACAAAATGCTTTTGAAAAAGGTTGGATAGATGCAGAACCTAGGGTTGGTAAAAGAGGGGGCGCCTTTTGTAGTAATATTCATCCTATAAAAGAAAGTAGAATACTAAGTACATTTAATGGTAGCTTTAAAAATGTATCTACATTAGCTCATGAACTTGGTCATGGATATCATGGTCATATTTTAAGTAAAGAAAGTTATTTAAATAGTAAATATCCTATGCCAATAGCAGAAACAGCTTCATTATTTTGTGAAACTTTAGTACGAGATGCTGCCATAAATAATTCAGATAAAAAGATGGCATTTACTATTTTAGAAGGTGAAATAAATAATTCAAGTCAAGTTGTAGTAGATATATACGCAAGGTTTATATTTGAGAAAGCTTTATTTGAAAAGAGAAAAAGTAGCGCTCTATCTTTAGAAGAAATAAAAGATTTAATGATAGAGTCACAAAAGAAAGCTTTTGGTACAGCAATAATAGAGTCTACATTAAGCCCTTATGCTTGGATAAATAAACCTCACTACTATTATGCTGAAAGAAATTTTTATAACTTCCCATATACATTTGGATTATTATTTGCAAAAGGACTTTTTGAGAGATACAAAAAAGTAGGCTTTGAATTTACGAAAGAATATGATAAACTATTATCTATAACTGGCAAAGCTAATTTAAAAGATATTGGAAATTCTATTGGTATTGATATAACTAAAGTTGAGTTTTGGAGAGAATCTTTAAATGGTATAAAAGATAATATACAAAAGTTTATAGATTTAAGCAAAGATAAAGATGTTCTTTAAGAATTTCAATTTTAAAAAAGCCTTTGGGGTTTATTAGGAGGCGTTAAAGTGAACTGGCTCAATAAATTAGAAAGAAAGTTTGGTAAATACTCAATTAAAAACTTAATGCTATATATAGCTTCATTAAATTTTTTAGTGTATCTACTTATTATGGTTGATCAAAGTAACAATATTGTGTATAAACTAATGCTAAAACCTGAGCTAATATTAAAAGGTGAGGTTTGGAGACTTATAACCTTTATATTTATTCCACCTAACACTTCAGCCTTTTTCATAATCTTTGCATTATATTTTTATTATATTGCAGGAAGAGGACTAGAACATGAGTGGGGTAGCTTTAAACTTAATGTATATTATTTATTTGGTATTTTAGGTACCATTATAGCTTCTTTTATAACGAAAGGTTCTGCAACTGCTACATATTTAAATCTTTCTTTGTTTTTAGCTTTTGCAAGATTATATCCTGACTATGAAGTACTTTTATTTTTTGTAATACCGATAAAGATTAAATATTTCGCTTATTTTAACTGGTTTATCATAATAGGTGCTATTATAACTCAAAAAAGTTGGTCTTTAAAATTATCAGCAATAGTTGTAATAATTAATTATCTCATATTTTTTGGTAAGGATATAGTTCAAAATAGAGTTCAGGTACGAAAAGTTCATAAAAGAAGAGAAAAGTTTAAGGCTGAAATACCTTATAAAAGTTATATTCATAAATGTACTACCTGCGGTATAACTGAAAAAGATAATCCTAATATTGAATTTAGATATTGCTCTAAATGTAATGGATATTATGCAAATTTTATGGAGCATAAAAAAAATCAGTACCATAAATAACTGATTAAAACGGAAACTTTGAATTGAAATATTCAAAGTCCCCTTCTTTTAGGATATAAGAGAATTATTTAAAAGAATTGTGAATTTAGTTCCTTTGTTTAAATTACTTTCTAAATCTATTCTTCCATTATGCATCTCTATAAGACTTTTTGATATAGCAAGACCAAGTCCTGTTCCACCACTTTTATGATTTCTTGAGGCATCAACTCTTACAAACGGATTAAAGATATCTTTTTGAAGATGTATAGGTATACCTATACCGCTATCTTCTATTGTAATAATGATGTCTTTATTAATAGTAAATAAAGTCATAATAAAATTAGTATAATTAGGATTATATTTTATAGAGTTCATTATTATATTACTAAGGGCTCTGTCTAAATGATTTTTATCAAAGTTTGCTATTATAGTTTTTTCGGGAATATCAAAATCATATTGAAAGTTTTTATCTTCCATCTTAGGTATATATGAAGCTATAAGTTCTCTTAGAAATTCACAGATATCTAAGGGTTCCGTTTTCAATCTGAAATCAACACTTTGAAGTTTAGAAAACTCAAAAAGTTCAGTAAGTAAGTTATTTGCTCTAAGTGTATTTTGATTTATTACATTTAGATATCTTTTAGACTCATCTTTACTAATAGATGCATTTTTAATCAAATAATCTGAATAACCAAGGACTATAGAAAGAGGATTTTTTAAGTCATGAGAAATATCTAATATGAGTCTTCTTCTAAGTTCCTCAGATTTTTCCTTTAGCATTTTTTCATTTTCTAATTTTTCCGCCATGCTATTGAATACATCTCTTAATTCTCCAAATTCTGTTTTGGATTTTAAGTGGATTCTAGCTGAATAGTCTCCATTTGATATTTTGTTAGATCCTTCTATAAGTAAATTTAAGGGCCTAACAAAATTTTTAGATGATATCCTAGAATATACAATAAAGCCTAATAGTAAAATAAAAAATGCTATAAAAAGTGTTAGCATAATAAAATATTTAGGAGATAGCTTTCTATGATTTGTTCTAAAACTTTCTGCGGAATCCCTAGGTATTGCAATTATAAGTAAAAAGTCCTTTTCTTTATTATATACGGTTCTATAAACGTAACTATAAGAAGAATCTTTAGGGTCAGAAGATGAATAGGGTAGCTCTATAGAATTATTAATAATTTCATTAAATTCTTTTAGATCATATTTTTCTATTTTAATAGAAGGATTACCTTTTCTAAATATAACTTCTCCATTATTATTAATAACCTCTAAATACCCGCCAAGGCTTTCAATCTTTTCAGAATTAATAGTAGTATAGTCATCTCTCATTATACTACTTGGATCATCTAATATAGAATCTTGAAGGTTAAAATAAAGAGCTGTTCCTATGAGTATAGAAATTATTAAAGATAAAAATAATATGCCTGTCATTATGAAATATAATAGTATATAGTTTTTTAATAAAAGATTTGCTAATTTCTTTTTATTTTCTTTATAAGTAAGCTTTTTTTTCCTAATAAACATTATATCTTCTCCAATTTATAGCCTATACCTCTTATGGTTTTTAGGTATTTAGGAGATCTAGGATTATCTTCAATCTTGTCTCTTATATGACTTATATGAACCATTATAGTATTATCATCATCGTAATATGTATTCTTCCAAACTAGTTCGTATAATTGTTTTTTAGTATATACTCTACCGGGGTTTTCCATAAGTAGTTCTAATATTTTATATTCTTTAGCATTAAATTCTAACAGATTATTTCCTTTTGACATAGAACAACTTTCTTTGGCTAAAAATAAGTCGCCTACCGTAGAGTTCATTCGAGATTTTGTATTTGGCTAAACCATCTGCATTCAATCCACCAAAATAATTTTTGGCTTCGTACACCGTGATGTTGTGACCGTACTGCGCAAGTTTATGTGCGCATGACAAACCAGCTGGTCCTGCGCCAACAACAGCAACATTAAATTTAGTAGGGGTTGCACGCGTAAATGGATATTCCATTTCATGATTGAAAAAATGATCGGTTGCGTAACGTT
>CAYYWN010000190.1:0-4831 GCA_964474485.1 uncultured Clostridium sp.
TAATTTTAAAGATACATTAAGAGAATCAGTGTTAGGTGCAAACTGATACCTATATTTTAAGAATCCACCTTTGAGGGACTGTTACAAACAGTACGGGTTTTTCCGTTAAAGAATTTAAAGAGGATTAGTTTAATATTAAATTAATCAACTAGGGTGGCAACGCGGAGCTTTTCGTCCCTTATTGGATGAAGGCTCTTTTTTTATTTCCCAAAATTAATAAAGAAATATAAATAATTAGAATATATATAAAGGAGTGTTATTATGTTAGATTTAAAGAGAATAAGAAATAATCCAGAAGATATTAAAAAAGCTTTAAATGATAGAGGTGAAAATTTTGATGTGTCCGTTATAGATACTATTATAAAGTTAGATGAGGAAAGGCGACAAGGATTAATGGAGGTTGAGACCTTAAAGGGAAAGAGGAATCAAGTATCTGCTTCAATACCACAGCTTAAAAAGGCAGGAGAAAATGTAGACCTTATAATGAAGGAAATGAGAGATCTTGGAGATAAGATTAAAGAATTTGATATTAGAGTTTCTGAAATAGATGAAAAGGTAAAGTATATGATGCTTAGGATACCAAATATACCAAATCCTAAAGTTCCAGATGGAAAATCTGATGAAGATAATATAGAAGTAAAAAAGTGGTCAGATGCTACTAAATTTGATTTTGAACCTAAGCCCCACTGGGACATAGCATCAAGCCTTGATATTATTGATTTTGAAAGGGCAAGTAAGATAACTGGTTCAAGATTTGCTATATATAAAGGACTTGGTGCAAGACTTGAAAGAGCTGTAATAAATTACTTCATAGATAAGCATATCTATGATAATGGATATACAGAAATATTACCACCATTTATGGTTAATAGAGAAAGCATGACAGGTACAGGTCAACTTCCAAAGTTTGAAGAAGATGCTTTTAAACTTGTTAATGAAGATTACTTTTTAATACCAACAGCAGAGGTTCCTGTAACTAATATGTATAGAGATGAAACTTTTAATGGAGATATGTTGCCTATAAAGTATTGTGCCTATAGTGCCTGCTTTAGAGCAGAGGCTGGATCTGCTGGAAGAGATACCAGAGGACTTATAAGACAACATCAATTTAATAAGGTAGAACTAGTAAAATTTTGTAAACCAGAGGATTCTTATGAAGAGCTTGATAAGCTTATAGGTGATGCTGAGTCAGTGCTTCAAGGTTTGAATCTTCCTTATAGAATGGTAAGAATATGTAAGGGTGACTTAGGCTTTACAGCTGCATTAAAATATGACCTAGAGGTTTGGATGCCGAGCTACAATAGATATGTAGAAATATCAAGCTGTAGTAACTTTGAAGACTTCCAATCAAGAAGGGCTAATATTAAATATAAAGAAACTCCAAAGGATAAGCCTAAGTTTGTTCATACACTTAATGGATCAGGTCTTGCAATTGGAAGAACTGTAGCTGCAATACTTGAAAATTTCCAAAGAGAAGATGGAACAGTAGAGATTCCAGAAGTACTAAGACCTTATATGGGTAAAGAAGAATTTATAAAGTAGATTATAAAAAATTAAAAGATAAGTTAATATAAACCTTAACTATAGCAAAAATGATTTAAATATGATTTTTGCTATAGTTTTTTATTTAATGAGGTTTAAAATACAGTTGACAGTATATGAATAAAACTTTTATAATATAATATGGAACAAGGGTGCACTATACGGAACAAAAAGAGAAGTAAAGCATTAAGGTGGATCTTTATGTAAAGGTTATAATAAAATACACTGGAGGATAAGGTATGCTAAAAAACAGAAGAAATATAAGATGTTTAATAATATTAACACTAAGTAGTACAATAATGTCAACAAATATATTCATTAATACTGCAATGGCTGAAACCGTAACCAAGGTCAATAATGTTCCCCAATCAGTCGAAGTTAAACAAGATATAAATAAGAATATAGATGCAATAAGACTTAAATGGAAGGATGACTTAACTGGAGGAGAAAATATTGATTTATCCTCACCTATTATAAAATCAAAGGTAGATGGTGTATCTAAAGAAGCTAAAGGGTATATCGATTCGTTAAATAAGGATAATAATAGAACAACATTATGGAATGATACAGATAAGTATAAGGTAAATCCTGCTCAAATAACAACATCTTATAAAAGATTGGCTGTTATGGCTAAGGCATATGCTATAAAAGGTGGCAGTTTTTATAAAGATGAAAATTTAAAAAATGATATAATAAATGCTATGGATTGGTTATATACAAATGCTTATAATGAGAATGTAGAAGGTTATGGTAATTGGTGGGATTGGCAAATAGGCATACCGCCTCAGTTAAATAATATAGTCATCTTAATGTATGATAGCTTAACTGAAGGACAAATTAAAGATTATATGAAAGGTATACAAAAATTTTTACCAGAAGTAATGCCAGGCTCTAAATTTCATACAGGAGCAAATCTTGCAGATGTATCTATAAATAAATTATTACAAGGGGTAAATCTAAAAGATGAGTCTAAAATAAAAGAGGCTAGTGAAAGGGTAGTGAGTATTTTTGAGTACGTTAATGAAGGTGATGGATTTTATAATGATGGATCCTTCATACAACATACTGATATGGCATATACAGGCTCCTATGGAAACGTTCTTTTAGGAAGAGCTGCTAATATGCTATTTTTATTAGAATCCACGCCTTGGAGTATACAATCAAAAAGTAAAAATAACGTATATACTTGGATATTCGAAAACTTTAGTCCTGTTATTTATAAGGGATATGTAATGGAAATGGTAAGAGGAAGAGCTGTATCTAGGTCTTATATATCAGGATATAACGAAGCAAGTGGAATAATTGAGAGCCTAGTTAAACTTTCTATTGCAGCAAATCCAGAAGACTCAGCTAAAATAAAATCTATGGTTAAACAGTGGTCTTTAGAGTCAGGTTTTGACTTTTCAAAGGCTTTTGGTTCTATAAATATGGTTAAGGAATTAAATAATATAACTAATAATCAAGATATAGTCCCTTTAAAAGAAAAAGCAGATCATTTTCCTATGAATAAGATGGATAAGACCGTGCATAAGAGAGAAAATTATACATTAGCCATTTCTAGAAGTTCAAGTAGGATAAGTAAGTATGAATATATGAATGATGAAAATTTAAGACCATGGTTCCAAGGTGATGGGGTAACATATCTTTTTAATGGAGATTTAAATCAATATACAGATGATTTTTGGCCAACAGTAAATCCTTATAGATTACCGGGAACTACTATAGATACAAGAATAAGGGAGGATAAATCTGGGATCACAGATAAAAATTATTATGAAAAGGGATTAAGTAATTGGTCAGGTGGAACAAGGCTTGGTGCATATGGAATATCAGGAATGCAAATAGATAATAAGAATGATTCACTAAAGGCTAATAAGTCCTGGTTTATGTTTGATGATGAAGTTGTTTCACTAGGTTCAGGTATAAGTAGTAATGATGAATATGTTGTAGAAACTATAATTGATAACAAAAAGATAAATAAAAGAGGTAGTAATAAATTAATTATAGATGGGATTAAAAAGGATACAACATTAGGGTGGTCAGAAGATATAAAAGGAGCAAGGTGGGCTCATCTTGAAGGTAATACTACAAATTCAGATATAGGCTATTACTTTCCAAAAGGATCAGATATAAAGGCTTTAAGAGAACACAGAACTGGTGCTTGGACAGATATAAGTAAAACTACTAAACTTTCTAAACCAATAGATCCAACACAAAAAGAAAATAATTTTTTGAGTTTATATATAGATCATGGCAAGGCGCCAAAAGATGCAATATATAGCTATGTATTACTTCCGAATAAGAGTAGTGAAGAGGTAGCAAGTTATGCTAATAACCCACAAGTACAAATAATAGAAGATAGTTCAAGTGTACATGCTGTTAAGCATATGGGATTGAAGATAACTGCTGCTAACTTTTGGAATGATGAAAAGACCTCAGTAGATATAATAACTTCTGATAAGAAGTCATCAGTTATTGTTAAGGAAAATTCTGACGATACTTTAACTATTTCTGTTTCTGACCCAACCTTTATTGCTGATGATATAAATATTGAAGTAGCTAAATCAGCATTAGAATTAGTTTCAAAAGATGAGGAAGTAACTTTAGTGGACATAGGTGATAGTATTAAACTCTCTGTAAATACTAAAAATTCAAATGGAGGATCTTTCTTAGCCACCTTTAAGCTTAAAGATAAGACCACCAACTTAGAGGAGATAAAAAGCCAAGATACTGAAGATACTAATGATGTAAAACCTGCTAAAGATGTAAGCCCTACTATAGATGTAGATATAGTAAAAGTTGATAATTTAAATATAGATAAAACAGTTCATGCTGAAAATGTATATGAAAAAGGTGAGAATAAGAATAATATAAGTAAATTAGGTAAATACGGTATACCATTATATGCAAATCCAATGATATATGGTATAGCATCTTTAATAAGTGGATTATTTTTATTTACTAGAAAAAAAGGATAAGCATATATACATAAATCATATTTTAAATTTAAATAAAGTATGCCCTATAGAGTAGATAAGTAAAGTTGAACTACATTATAGGGCATTTTTATATTAATGTATAAGGTATTACATTTATAAGGTAATGATATTGATATATTTAAACAAAAAGCAAATATTTTAAAACTTAATGTTGACATAAGTAAACTTGGCTGATATAATAATTATTGTTGCAGGATGTGGAAAGATGGTCGAGTTGGTTTAAGGCACCGGTCTTGAAAACCGGCGTACGGGTGACCGTACCTAGGGTTCGAATCCCTATCTTTCCGCCA
>CAYYWN010000191.1:0-4825 GCA_964474485.1 uncultured Clostridium sp.
AAATCCATAGAGATATATAAGGATTTAAAGGATAATTTTAATATAGAGGATAATATTATCTTAGGGAATATATATAATAACTTAGGTATAATGTTATTTAAAAATAAAGAATACGAGGAAAGCAAAGTTTATTTTACTAAATCTAAGGAATTGAGAAGTTTATATGATAGATCACATTTAGCTCGTACGCTTATACATGAATCTATTTTATATATAAATTCAGAACAATATAGTGATGCTATATATATAATTAATGAGGGATTAAATTTATGCAATGAGTACAATGATTATGAATATTTAAATAAGGGGCATAAATATTTAGAGGATATTTATAAAAAACAAAAAGATTATAGTACGTTAAAAGAGGTATATAAGCGCATTTTACATTTTGCTAAAATTAACAATAATACAAGAGAAGAGATATATGGGTTAAGTGGTCTTATAAAATTAGAGATTAGTTTGAAAAATTATGAAGTTATAGGTGAATATATAGAACACATGAATGCAAGTATTGACTTAATTTCAAATATATTGTAAAGTTATAATAGAAGCTTCTTTATTCATATAAAGTAATATGTTGTTGGAGGTAGTATTATGAAGAAAAAGACATTAATTAAATCTATTATAACAATGCTTTTAGGCGTTATAATCACAACTGGTACGGTTATAGCAATATGGGGTGGAGAGCGACCAGATCCTGAAATGTCAGCAATAGAATATAAGATAAACATTTAAGTTTCGCATAATAACAAAGACCTGATATTTAATTATCAGGTCTTTATTAATGCTTTTTAAATGGAGTTATTTGTAGATTCAGTAGAGTTTATCTGTATAAAATTATGTGAATAAAATTTTGAATAGTATGATGTAATATGCTAAAATGTATTATAATGGATATGGGTATTAAGTGAATATTAAGTGAATATTAAAAAGTTGTTTTTAAGGAAAAACAATTTTGATGAAAGAGAAAGTAAGATAAGAAAGACTTTCAATGATTAAATGATTTTATAGGGGGGAGGCCTTTCTAAAGGGGATAAGATATTACCACTATTTAAATATATTAAATTTGATATTTTGAATTAATAGTATTGTAAAATATAAATAACTATATACTTCTAGGCTATATAGTTATTTATATTTTAACATTTCATTGGTGGAAGGATGATATCATTGCAATTTCTAACGCAGGGAGAGAAACTTAAAAGTTTACGCACCAAGTTAGGTTTAAAGCAAAAAGACTTAGTAATCGAAGGGGTCACTAGGGAATTTATTAGCATGGTGGAAAAGGGAAAACGGAATTTTAGTAAGGTGACAGCTATTTGTTTTATGCAAAATATAATAGAATGTACAAAGCTTAAATCTATGGATATAGATTTAAGCTTTGATAAAGAATACCTTTCAAGGACTATTAAAGAAGATGTTGAAAGGTATTGCAAGGTGTCCCTAGAAAAATGTTCTACCACTGAAGAACTTTTAGAACTTCTAAATCTTTGTAAGGAATATGAATTATCCAATGTAATAATTATGGTATATAAAAAAAACGGAGATAAACTTTTAAATGAAAATAAGCCTTTTGAGGCTTTTATAAATTATGATAAAGCTATGGAAATAATAGATCAAAATAATATAACAGAATATAAAATAGCTATTTTGAACAATATGGGTATATGTAAAGTAAAATTACTACAATATAATGAATCCATATATTATTTTAATAAGACTATGGATTTATGCCATAGTATGAATGACTACAAGATTTATAATAAAGTTTTATATAACATATCATTAGTGTATTCTAATATGAAAAATGTATACAAAGCATTACAGTATATAAAAGAAGCTAAAGAAAGAATGAATATTAAGTATGAAAACAATAGATTTATAAAAATAAGAATAATTGAAGCGCTTTGTTATGAAAATATAGGTGATTATAGTAAAGCCATAGAGATATATAAGGATTTAAAAGATAATTTAAATATAGAGGATAATATTATCTTAGGGAATATATATAATAACTTAGGTATAACGTTATTTAAAAATAAAGATTATGAGGCAAGCAAAGCTTATTTTAATAAATCTGAAGAATTAAGAGCCATACACGATAGGTCTTCTTTATCGCATACTATTATAGAGAAATCCATCGTATATACAGATTTAAAAGAGTACAGTGAAGCTATAGATATAATTGATCATGGATTAAGCTTATGTAATGAATATAATGATTATAAATATTTGAATAAAGGGTATAAATATTTAGAGGATATTTATAAAAAACAAAAAGATTATAGTAAGTTAAGAAAAACATATAGATGTATTTTGTATTCTGCCGAAATTAATAAGAACCCCAAAGAAAGGATATACGGTTTAAGTGGGCTTATGAAGCTAGAGATTAGTTTGGAAAATTATAAAGTTGTAGGTGAATATATGGACAAAATCAATGAAAGTATTGACTTAATTTCAAATATATTGTAAAATTATAATAGAAGCTTCTTTATTCATATAAGATAATATGTTATGGGAGGTAGTATTATGAAGAAAAATGTATTAATTAAATCCATTGTAACTACGGTTCTAGGAACAATAATTACAACTAGCGCTATTATACCAGTTACTAGAACTGGTGAGGAGCCAGAACCTGAAATGGCAACAATAGAATATAACATAAACATTTAAGTTTAGCATAATAAGAAAGACCTGATATTTAAATATCAGGTCTTTATTAATGCTTTTTAAATGAAGTTATTTGTAGATTCAGTAGAGTTTATCTGTATAAAATTATATGAATAAAAATTTTGAACAATATGATGTAATATGCTAAAGTGTATTATAATGGATATGCATATTAAGTGTATATTAAAAAGTTATTTTAATGAAAGAGCAAGTAATATAAGAAAGACTTTCAATGATTAAATGATTTTATAGGGGGTGTGAGGCCTCTCTAAGGGGAGAAGATATTACCACTATTTAAATATATTAAATTTGATATTTTGCATAACTAGTATTGCAAAATATAAATAACTATATACTTCTAGGCTATATAGTTATTTATATTTTAACATTTCATTGGTGGAAGGATGATATCATTGCAATTTCTAACGCAGGGAGAGAAACTTAAAAGTTTACGCACCAAGTTAGGTTTAAAGCAAAAAGACTTAGTAATCGAAGGGGTCACTAGGGAATTTATTAGCATGGTGGAAAAGGGAAAACGGAATTTTAGTAAGGTGACAGCTATTTGTTTTATGCAAAATATAATAGAATGTACAAAGCTTAAATCTATGGATATGGATTCAGATTTAGATTTTGATAAAGAATATCTTTCAAGGACTATTAAAGAAGATGCTGAAAGGTACTGTAAGTTGTCTCTAGAAAAATGTTCTACCACTGAAGAACTTTTAGAACTTCTAGATCTTTGTAAGAAATATGAATTATCCAATGTAATAATTATGGTATATAAAAAAAATGGAGATAAACTTTTAAATGAAAATAAGCCTTTTGAGGCTTTTATAAATTATGATAAAGCTGTGGAGATAATAGATCAAAATGATATAACAGAATATAAAATAGCTATTTTGAATAATATGGGCATATGTAAATTAAGGCTACTACAATATAATGAATCAATATATTATTTTAATAAGTCTATGGATTTATGCCATAGTATGAATGAATACAAGATTTATAATAAAATCTTATACAATATATCATTGGCATATTCTACTATGGGGAGTGCAAGAAAATCATTACAATATATAAAAGAAGCTAAACATAGAATAAATATTAAGGATGAAAAGAATATATTAGCTAAAATAAGAATAATGGAGGCACTTTGCTACCAGAATATAGAGGACTATGAGAAATGCATAGAAATATATAAAGATTTAAAAGATAACTCAAATATAGAGGATAATATCCTTTTAGGAAATATCTATAATAACTTAGGCATAGCGTTATTTAAGAATAAAGCGTATGAGGAAATTAAAGTTTATTTTAATAAATCAGAGGAGTTAAGGAGTATATACGATAGGGCTCATTTATCTCATACTCTTATAGAGAAATCCATAGTTTATATAGATTTAAAAGAATATAATGAAGCTATAGATATAATTAATCACGGATTAAGCTTATGCAGTGAGTACAATGATTATGAATACTTAAATAAAGGATATAAATATTTAGAGGATATTTATAAAAAACAAAAGGAGTATAGTAAGTTAAAAGAGATATATAAGGGTATTTTACATTTTGCTAAAATTAATAATAATACGAAGGAGGAGATATATGGGTTAAGTGGCCTTATAAAATTAGAGATTAGTTTGAAAAATTATGAAGTTATAGGTGAATATATGGATGGTATCAATGAAAGTATTGACTTAATTTCAAATATATTGTAATATTGTAATAGAAGCTTCTTTATTAATATAAAATAATATGTTATGGGAGGTATTATTATGAAGAAAAAGGTATTAATTAAATCTATTTTAACCATGGCTATAGGAACTATAATTACAACTAGTGCTTTAATACCATTTGGAGGACCAAGACCAGGAGAGCACCCAGATCCTGAAATGGCAGTAATAGAATATAACATAAATATTTAAGTTCAACATAATAAAAAAGACCTGATATTTAGTTATCAGGTCTTTATTGATTGAGTTTAATATAGTAGCTGGTAGATTCAGTAGAGTTTATGGACCTATGTCAATAACTTAGACACAAAAAGTCGTACAATATTACTAAGCTTCTTTTCTAAGATTTTCAAATTCTACTGGGGTCATATAGTTTAAAGCACCGTGAATTCTCTTTCAATTATACCAGGATTCAATAA
>CAYYWN010000192.1:0-4822 GCA_964474485.1 uncultured Clostridium sp.
AACTAGTTATCAGGGTAACAATTTAACATGACTATAGTAATATTAAAAGTAGGAGGTAAGCATGGTGAAAACTTATGAAAAGATAAATGAAATATTACTAGATGAAGATAAACCATCATTTCAATTAAATAAAATGATGAATTTAGGTGAACTAAGGGAAGAACCCTTTTTGATTTTGACTAAACTTCAGGATATACCTCAAGAATTGAAGTATCACCCTGAAGGAAATGTGTGGAATCATCTTATGCTGGTTATAGATAAAGGAGCTAAATATAAGGAATATAGTTGTAATAAAAGAGTATTTATGTGGGCGTTGCTACTTCATGACATTGGAAAAGTAAATACTACAAAAGTTAGAAAGGGTAGGATTACTTCCTATGACCATGATAAAGTAGGGGCTAAGATGGCTTCAAATTTTTTGAAATATTTTAAAGAAGAAAATAAGTTTATTGAAGATGTGGTATCTCTTGTTAGATGGCATATGCAAATTTTATTTATTATAAATAAATTACCATTTAGCAATATCAATGATATGATAAATGAGGTGGAGTTAAAGGAAATATCCCTTATAAGTTTATGCGATAGATTAGGAAGGGGAAGCATAGATGAAAAGAAGATAAAAGAAACTTATGAGTATGTGCAAAAGTTTGTTGATATAATTTCCGAATCTAAGGGACTAGAAAAATTTGATGTATTTAAAGAATTATCCTAATAATATACAAGAATATATATGGAACATTTAATATCTAAAGTTAAACTTCTTCTATATTTGAAGAGGTTTTTATTTTTTTTATTAAGGGCTACATATTAGATATTGAAGAATTATAGTTTTATTAATAAACTAATAAAATAAGTAGTGGATATATATTTATATAATGTTTATAATTAATAAGAAGAAATTAGAGATAATAATACAAAGTAGGTGATATATATGGAAATATATTTAGATAACAGTGCTACCACAAAACCCTATGATGAGGTTATAGAAATTTTAGTATCTACTATGAAAGAGGTGTATGGTAATCCATCTTCTTCTCATAAATTAGGTGTTATGGCAGAAAAAAAATTAAATGAGGCTAGAGAAATAATTAGCAATACTATTAATTGCTCAAAAGAAGAAATTATATTTACATCTGGAGGGAGTGAAAGTAATAATATTGCTATAAAGGGGTTTGTTAAACCGGGAAATCATATTATAACTTCTGTTACTGAACATTCTAGTGTTTTAAATACCATAATGGAAATGGAAAGGCAGGGAGTAAAAGTTACATATCTTTCTTTGGATACTGAAGGAAAGGTTGATATAGAAGAACTAAAGGATAGCATAAATAAAGATACTGTACTGGTATCTTTAATGCATGTAAATAATGAAACAGGGATAATTCAAGATTTAAAGTCTATTGGAAATATAATAAAAGAAAAAAGTCATAGAGCTAAATTTCATGTGGATTCAGTACAAGGTTTTGGAAAACTAAATATAAACGTAAAAGACTGTAACATTGACTTATTATCTGCTAGTGGACACAAAATTCATGCGCCTCGTGGCATAGGATTTTTATATATAAAAAGTCAACTAAGGCCTAAACCAATTATTGAAGGTGGTCCACAAGAAAAAGGCTTTAGAGCAGGTACTGAAAATGTTGCTGCAGCAACAGCACTAGCATTAGCTAGTAAGATTATTAATGATAATATAAAAGAAAATTATATTAAGGTTAAGTCTATTAAAGCTTATTTTATAGAAGGCTTAAAGGAAATTGAAGGGCTAAGGATAAATAGTCCACTAAAAGATGACTTTAGTCCATATATATTAAATGTGAGCTTTAAAAATATAAAGGGAGAAGTTTTACTTCATGCTTTAGAGGATAATGATATTTATGTTTCTACTGGATCAGCATGTTCATCAAAAAACTCTAAGGACAGTAGAATTTTAAAAGCGCTTTTAGTACCCAATGATTATTTACAAGGAGCTATTAGATTTAGCTTTTCAGAGTTTACAACTAAAGACGAAATAGATTATGCTTTGCAAGTGATTAAAAAGTCACTTGGATTTTTAAGGAGAGTTAAAATATGAAAAGAATAATATTAGTAAAATATGCATCAGAAATATTTCTTAAGGGGTTAAATAGAAATAAATTTGAAAAAAAGCTAAAAGAGAATATAAAAAAGGTACTAAAGGATATTGATTATAAGTTTATAACAGATCAAAATAGATGGTTTATAGCAGGGGATGATCGTCAGGGCATAATAGATAGGGTGAAGAGAGTTTTTGGTATAGCAGAGCTTTGTATTGTTAGAATGATACCGGCAGAAATGGAAGAAATTAAGGCAGAGTCTTTAAGGGTTATGAAAGATATAAATCCCTATGACTTTAAGGTGGAAACTAAAAGGGCAAACAAAGATTTCCCTATAAATTCTTTAGAAGTTAGTAGAGAACTTGGTTCTCATATATTAAACAACATGGAAGGCATGATAGTTAACGTAAGTAAACCAGCATATGTTTTAAATATTGAAATAAGAGGAAATGCTTATGTATACGAAAAGAAAATAACTGCTATAGGTGGAATGCCTTACGGTATGAATGGAAGTACAATGCTGATGCTATCAGGTGGATTCGATTCGCCAGTTGCGGGATACTTAATGGGAAGACGAGGAGTAGAATTAAGCTGCGTTTACTATCACAGTTCACCTTATACTAGTGAAAGAGCTAAGGAAAAGGTAAAAGATTTATCGAAGATATTAGCATCTTATACTGGACATATAAAGCTTTATGTAGTACCTTTTACTGATATACAAATGGGGATAGTTGAAAAGTGCAGGGAAGATGAGCTTACAATAATAATGAGAAGATTTATGATGAGGTTAGCTTGCGAACTTGCAAGTATAAAGGGAATAGATTCAGTAACAACTGGTGAAAGTGTGGGGCAAGTAGCAAGTCAAACTATGGCAGGATTAATAGTAAGTGATGATGTATCTGATAGACCTGTTTTTAGACCATTAATAGCTATGGACAAGAATGACATAATGGATATAGCAAGGGAAGTAGGAACTTATGATACATCCATATTGCCTTATGAAGATTGCTGCACTACTTTTGTTCCAAAGCATCCTAAAACTAAGCCAAGACTTAAAGAAATAGTAAGATCTGAAGAGGCCTTAGACATAGAACTATTAGTAAAAGAAGCAATAAATAATACAGAATTAATAGAATTTTAAATATATAAAGGCGAAAAGTGTTAATAAATACTTTTCGCCTTTATTAATATATATTTAACAAAAAGTTAAGATGTATTGTGACAAAAAAGATGAAAATATAGTATAATAGGTATAGTTAAACTTAACAAAGGAGATGATTTTTTGCTTAAAAAGAAATATTTTTGTATTTTTATAAGCGTTTCTTTGTTGTTTACTACAGTGAATGTCGTTTATGCTGCTCCAAGCTATGTAGATAAGAAAGAAAATGAAATACAAGAAAATAATAAAAAGATAAGAGACCTAGAAAACAGAAATAAAGAGATACCTAAAATACAAGGCGATTTAAAAAAAGATTTAAATTCTCTTCAAGTTAAGTTAGAAGAAAAACAAAAACAACTTGAATCTACAAAGTCTAAGATAAATTATTATGAAAATGAAATAGCGAATATTGAAGAGAGTATCTCATCAATTTCTAAAGATATCAAAGAAACAGAAGTCATAATTAATAAAAAAGTTAAAGAAATAAAAAAGCGAGAAGAAGAAGAGAAAGAAAAGGAAGAAATATTAGGACAAAGGCTTAGAGGTATGTATATAAATAATCCAACGGATGCAATCCTAAAAGTTATTTTAGATAGTGGAGATTTTGGAGATTTAGTTTCTAGGGTAAATAACATTAGTCGTATGATAAAATTAGACAAAGAGCTTATAGAAGAAGTAAGAATTATGAAAGAAAACTTAGAAAATGAAAGAAAAGGCTTAGAAGAAGAAAAAGATAATTTAAATAAAAAGATGATTTCTTTATCAGTTAATAAGCAAAAGGTAGAAGAAACAAAAAAAGAATTGTTAAATGAAAAATATAATGGACAAAGTGTAATATCAGATTTAAATAATATTGAGGAAAATAAAAAAGCAATTATAAAAAAATTAGATAAAGAAAAGTCTTCAAATGAAGAGGATATGTCAAAGTTAGTAGAATTCAATGATAAAGCAAGAGCACAAATAGATGGTTTTATTAAGGATCAAATTAATAGTAATAAGCCAGCTGATAAAACTCCATCCCAAGATAAAGGACAAGGTAATTCATCAGGATTTATAAGGCCAATAGGTGGAAGCATCACTAACGGATTCGGGCAAAGGATTCATCCAATAACGGGAGCTAATGGTATGCATCATGGAGTAGATATAGCAACAGAAAGAGGAACACCGATAAAAGCAGCTCAAAGTGGAACTGTTATTACAGCAACATATAATAATATATATGGTAATATGATTATTTTAAGTCATGGAAATGGTGTGCAAACTGTTTACGCACATGCTGATAGTCTTAATGTGTCCGAAGGACAGCAAGTAAAACAAGGACAAGTTATTGCAACAGTAGGATCAACGGGCATGAGTACAGGTCCACATCTTCATTTTGAAGTTAGAATAAATGGAAGTGTAGTAAATCCCATGTCATACATACAATAGTCTAAAGGATACAAAAAGAAAGCATATAATATTATATGCTTTCTTTTTTCTTATATATATATTATATTAATTGTGGATAATATAATTATGGAAGGAGTGATAATATGGACAAAGAAACCCTTATGAGTATGGAGGCATGTATGCTTTTAAGTATATTAAACAT
>CAYYWN010000193.1:0-4816 GCA_964474485.1 uncultured Clostridium sp.
AAAGTAAACCATGGAAAAGGTGTATATAAGGGAATAAGACAAATAGAAGTTCAAGGACATATAAAGGACTATTTAGATATAAGTTACGATTCAGATGATAAGTTATATGTTCCTGTAGAACAACTAGATATGGTTCAAAAATATATAGGTAGTGAAGGTAAGGCTCCAAGGATAAGCAAGCTTGGAGGAACAGAATGGAGTAAGGCTAAGAATAAAGTTAGAACTTCTATAAATGAAATAGCACAAGATTTGGTTAAATTATATGCTGAAAGATCTAAGTTGAAAGGGTATAAATATTCAAAAGATACAGTTTGGCAAAAGCAATTCGAAGAAGAATTTGAATATGAAGAAACCCCAGATCAGCTTACTTCTTTACAAGAAATAAAGCGGGATATGGAATCAGGTAAGCCTATGGATAGGCTTTTATGTGGGGATGTAGGTTATGGAAAGACAGAGGTTGCTATGAGAGCTGCATTTAAAGCAATTATGGATGGAAAGCAAGTAGCCTTTTTAGTTCCAACTACTATTCTTGCAGATCAACATTTTAAAAATATGGTAAAGAGATTTTCTGATTTCCCGATTAATATTGATATGGTAAGTAGGTTTAGGTCTTCAGCTGAGCAGAAGGCTACATTAACAGCATTGAAACAGGGTAATGTGGATTTATTAATAGGAACTCATAGGTTAATATCAAAAGATGTTGAATTTAAAGACCTAGGTCTTCTTGTAGTTGATGAAGAGCAAAGATTTGGGGTAACCCACAAAGAAAAGATGAAAAATATGAAAAAAAATATAGATGTACTCACATTAAGCGCTACACCTATACCTAGAACACTTCATATGTCGCTTACAGGGGTAAGAGACATAAGTGTAATAGAAACACCTCCACAAGAGCGTTACCCTATCCAGACCTACGTAGTCGAGTATAATGAACAACTTATAAGAGATGCTGTATTACGTGAAATAAATAGAAGGGGCCAAGTCTATTTCGTATACAACAGGGTAGAAGATATTAAGAATATGGCTGGGTACCTACAAAAATTACTTCCTGAAGTTAAAATGGCTGTAGCTCATGGTCAAATGACTGAAAGAGAGTTGGAAAAGGTAATGATAGGTTTTATGAGCGGTGAAATAGATATGATTATATGTACCACCATAATAGAGACGGGAATGGACATTCAAAATGTAAATACAATGATTGTTTATGATTCTGATAAAATGGGTCTTTCTCAACTTTATCAATTAAGAGGACGGGTAGGAAGAACTAATAGGATAGCATATTCTTACTTTACTTATAAGAAAGATAAGATATTAACAGAGGTTGCAGAAAAGAGATTGAAAGCTTTAAAAGAGTTTACAGCTCTTGGATCAGGATTTAAAATTGCAATGAGAGATCTAGAGATAAGGGGAGCAGGAAACATGATGGGATCTTCTCAGCATGGACATATGGCAGCTATAGGATATGATCTTTACTGTAGAATGTTAGAGGAAACAATAAGTTTTATTAAGGATGAAATAGATAAAGAGCCTGTAGAGACAACTATAGATTTAAAAATAGATGCATATATACCTAATAATTATATAGAAAATGAAATGCAAAAAATAGGAATATATAAAAAGATAGCTTCTATTGATAATAAAGATGATGTTTATGACATAATAGAGGAATTAGAAGATAGATTTTCAGATATAGCACAACCAGTAAATAATCTTATAAATATTTCATATATAAGAAGTCTTGGGAAAGCTTTGAAAATAGAAGATATAAAAGAAAAAGATGAAGAGGTTATATATCAGTTTGATAAAAAGGAAAATTTAAATGAAGATTTAATAAAAGGTTTGATGGGTAAGTATAACAAAAAGATTATATTTAAATTTGGAGAAAAGCCAGCATTTTCATATAAACTTGCAATGATTAAACGAGAAGATATGCTAGAAGAATTTAAAGAACTTTTAGAATATATGGTAAGTGTAAAGAATAACCTATCTCAAAAGGCGGAAGTTAAAAATAAAAGATAGAATAATATTACCACTAGTTATTTTTGAAGATAGCTAAATATTAATTGAATTTACATTGAATTACTGATAGAATCAGAAATATGCACAAGATTAAAAAAGAGAGCGGAGGAATAATAGTGAAAAATATAAAGAAGATGATAACTATGGCTATTATAACTGTAGTTACATTAACAGCTACAGGATGTAATATGATAGAAAAGACACCGGAAGCTATGGCTAAAAGCCCAGTAGCAAAAGTGGGAAACAAAAAGATTACTAAAGGTGATTTAGACAAAAAAATGGTTCCTTATGATCAGATGATAACTCAACAATTTGGAGAGGATTATAAAAGCAATCCAGAGGCTGTGGAAGGAATAAATAATCTTAGAGTTCAAATGGTAGATCAGCTAGTCGCTCTTCAAGTATTTACAAAAAAAGGTGAGGAACTTAAGATTTTACCAACAACAGAAGAAATGGATCAAGAAGTTGAAAAAAGATTAGCTGATATGAAAACTATGTTTGGAAATGATGATGCTAAATTTGAAGAAGCTATGACAGCTCAAGGTCTTACTCTAGAAGAGTTAAAAGAATTTATAAAAGAAGATACCATAATGAGCAAAATGCATGAATATATTGTAAAAGATGTTGTAGTAAGCGAAGAAGATGCAAAGGCATATTATGAAGAAAATAAGGAAAAGTCATACACACAAAAGGCAGGAGCTAATGTATCTCATATATTAGTAAAGGATGAGGAAACTGCAAAGTCAATAAAATCAAAGATAGATGCAGGTGAAGATTTTGCTGTACTTGCTAAAGAATATGGGACTGATGGAACTAAAGATTCTGGTGGACAACTACCTTTCATAGAATATGATACTGAAGGATATGATCCAGACTTTGTAAAAGGATTTAAAGATCTTAAAGAAGGAGAAGTATCAAATCCAGTAAAAACTCAATTTGGATATCATATAATTAAGGTTACAGGAATTAAAGATAAACCTGAGGTAGTAGAGTTTGAGGCAGTGAAACAACAAATTACTGAAGAGTTATTAAAAACAAAACAAAAAGAAGCATTTGATAACACTTTAAAAGATTGGGAAAAGGAACTTAAAGTTAAAAGATATGAAGAGAATATAAGTATATAAGCAAGATAAACATAAAGCTATAAGAAGGTCACATGACCTTCTTATAGCTTTTAATTTTTTGAATTAATTAAGTTAGATTTTGTTATTATTTTTGTTAAATTAACTATACCAAAATAAAAATCTACAATAGTGTATAAAATTACATATGTTGATAGATAATAATAATGCAATAAATCAATAGTAATAAACAAGTAAGGAGGAAAATAAATGAAAGCTACTGGAATAGTTAGACGTATAGATGATCTTGGAAGAGTGGTTATACCTAAAGAAATAAGAAGGACGTTAAGGATTAGAGAAGGTGATCCTTTAGAGATATTTACAGACAGAGAAGGTGGAGTTATATTAAAGAAATATTCTCCTATAGGAGAATTAGGTGACTTTTCAAAAGAATATGCAGATTCTTTGCAACAATCAATAGGTAATATAATATTAATATGCGATAGAGATGAGTTTATATCAGTTAGTGGAACCCCTAAAAAAGATTACATGGAAAAGAAAATTAGTGGAGAATTAGAGAAGGTTATGGAAGAAAGAAGAACAATCTTATTGTCAAAAGAAAAAGATAATTTGATTGCGGTTTACAATGAAGAAGAGCCTTCAGAAAAATATTATGCACAAGTTATATCTCCAGTATTAGCAGAAGGAGATGCAATAGGAGCAGTTATTATTCTTTCTAAAGAAGAACAACAAAAATTCGGGGAATTAGAACTTAAAATCGCTGAAACTGCATCTTCCTTCTTGGGTAAACAAATGGAGCAGTAATCAATTTAAATATAACTGCTAATTATCTACCACAGCATTAAGATTATTGACATGAAAACAATAATATATTCAATATATTATTGTTTTTAATAAGAGTGAAACTAATAAATAGGTTTTAGTAATAATACTTCAAATCTTAAAATAGAAATAATTAGTAAACTATTTCTAAGATTTGGAGGTATCACATGAAAAAACACTCACTTATTAAGGGCACTATAATACTTGGACTTGCAGGGATTGTATCTAAGTTTTTGGGATTATTTTTTAGATGGCCTCTTATAATGTTAATAGGGGATGAAGGAATAGGATATTATCAAATGTCCTATCCTCTTTATACCTTTTTTATAGCCCTAGCCTCAGGAGTACCGATAGCTATATCAAAATTAGTTTCTGAAAAAAATGCTTTAGGTGACAAAGAGGGCATAATGAAGGTTCTTAAAGAATCTTTTCTATTGATGATCTTTATGGGAGTTGGCAGTACTGCTTTGCTTATTATATTTTCTAAACATATAATAAGTTATTTACAGTGGAGTGAAAAGTCCTACTATTCACTTATTGCAATATCTATAGCACCTTCATTTATAGCTATAATGAGTGTACTTAGAGGATTCTTTCAAGGACTACAAAACATGAAGCCAACAGCTATATCTCAAATTATTGAGCAACTGGGTAGAGTGATAGTAGGAGTTGGACTTGCTGTTTTGTTATTACCTTATGGAGTAGAATATGCAGCAGGAGGAGCTGCTCTTGGTGCATCAGCAGGAGGGCTTTTAGGAGGGCTTTATTTAACAATAAAGTATATAGGAATAAAAACGCCAATAAGACTGATTAAATTAAAAAAGGATGAAAAAGTGCTAGAAAGCTTACTTAGAATTTCAATACCACTATCGCTTGGTGCTACAGTTGCAACC
>CAYYWN010000194.1:0-4813 GCA_964474485.1 uncultured Clostridium sp.
TAAGCGTTCCACTAACTTTCATTATAGCGGATATCTGTGCTAAAGCCTCTTCTTTTGTTACTTTTTCAATTCTACATAGCTCACCTTTTACCTGTGACGAAAACGACATATCTCATTCTCCTAATTCTACTTTTTCTTTTGCTTTAATCTTTCTGAAAGATAGAAATACTCAATTATCTTCTTTCTATCATAAAATAATTTTTTATCCATTATAGTTTCTACTATTACAGAAGCTAACTTTTCAGAGTCATGCCTTATAAGACCTTTTGTTGTCTTTACTAAATTAGATTCTATTAATTTCACATTTAATTTTGCAAGTTCCTTTTTATCTTTAGTTACTAATTTAGAGCTTTCCTCTAAATACTTTTCTTCAAGTTCTTTTCCTATTTCACCTGCATTTGCAATTACATAATCAACTATTCCATCATAAGAGTGATTGATAATAGCTTTAACATGATCAACTACATCATAATCATCTGTTTCACCAGGTTGAGTCATTATGTTAGAAACATATATTTTAATAGCAGAAGTTTTCTTGATCGCCTCTCCTATATCTTTTACCAATAAATTTGGAATTACACTAGTATATAGACTTCCAGGTCCGAGTATTATAGCATCTGCAGTCCTTATAGCTTCTACAGAATCTACTAAAGCCTTAGCATCTTTTGGGTCAATCATGATTCTATCAATAGGACTTTTTTGTCTTATTGATTCTAACGGTATATTGGATTCACCTTCTACAATACTACCATTTTTAAGTTTAGCTCTAAGAACCATATCTTCTAAGGTTACAGGCACAACCTTACCTGTAACAGCTAAAACTGAACTCATCTTTTTAACAGCCTCTTCAAAGTTTTCTGAAATACCATCCATAGCTGCTAAAAATAGATTTCCGAAGCTTTGATCTTTAAGCCTACCTTCTTTGAACCTATATTGCAAAAGTTCTTCCATTAGTGGTTCCGTATCTGCCAAGGCTAAAATACAGTTCCTTATGTCTCCTGGTGGCAGAATACCAAGATCCTCCCTAAGGTCTCCTGAACCCCCACCATCATCTGCTACAGTTACTATTGCTGTAATATTAGAGGTGTAATATTTAAGACCTCTTAACATAGTAGAGAGTCCTGTCCCACCTCCAATTACAACTATCTTAGGACCTTTAACAAGTAACCTTTTTTCATAAATTAAGCTTTCTAATTTCTTTGAGTCTATAGAAAATTTTAAATATCCGCTATTTACAAGTGCCATTATAGATTTTATACCTTCTGTTACAGATATATATAATACAAAAATACCCGTTACATTAAGCAGTATATAAAAGCCTTTATAATACCAGTTATAAAGCATGTGCCTAGAAAGTTCATTCAAGCCAAATATAATAAGAATGATTCCAAATATGGCAAAAACAATCCACCTCTTTACCTTTATACCAGGTCTTAGCCAATCTCTAAGTTTCATAGTCTTTTTTCACCTCTATTTGAGTCTTCATTTATATCCCTATGATCTATGTTGGCGTTTCTTCCTTCACCTACCAAGTTGTCATATATAAGTCTAGATATAGCTACAGACCTATGTCTTCCACCTGTACACCCTATAGCCACAATAAGTTGTTTTTTTCCTTCCTTTATATAATTTGGTATTAAAAATTCTAACATATCTTCGAGTCTACTTACAAAACCTTTTGTTTCATCATGTTTTAATACATACTCTTTAACCTGACTATCTAATCCTGAAAACTTTTTTAGTTCAGGTATATAAAAAGGATTAGGTATAAATCTTACATCAAAAACTAAATCAGCATCTAATGGTATTCCATACTTGAATCCAAAGGAAAGTATGGTTATACTTAAATCCTTAGATTTAGCTCCTCCATCTCCATATATAGAATTTATTTTTTCTCTAAGCTGATTTATGGATAAATTTGAAGTATCTATAATATTGTCTGATCTTTCTTTTACCTCTTTTAGTCTACTTCTTTCAAGAGCTATGCCCTTAGTTACTCTTCCATCCTTTGCCAAAGGATGGGTCCTTCTAGACTCCTTAAATCTTTTTACCAAAACATCATCTTTGGCTTCTAAAAATAATATTTCATATTTAAAATCATTTTTCTTAAGATATATCAAACTTTCGAAAAGAGCATCAAAAAATAGACCTCCTCTTATATCAATAACCAACGCTATTTTTTCAAGTTTACCTTGACTTTGTATACAAACATCTGCAAATTTAGGTATCAAAGTTGGTGGTAAATTATCCACACAAAAATACCCTAAATCCTCTAAATTTCTCGTAGCTTCACTTTTTCCTGCTCCTGATAAACCTGTTACAATTAAAAATCTCATAGTATCACTCCCATACCCTGCTAATTAAATTTATTATAACACATATGGCTCTTATTTATAATATTTTAAAGTATCTATATGCTATTAATCGAAAAAAATAGACTGTATTACTACAATAATAAATCTTTATAGTAACACAGCCTAATTCTTAGTTTAGATATTTTAAAAAGATACATCTTAAAATATGCTGTATCTTTTTTAGTTTAGTTCTCTAAAATAACCTCTTTTAATGCCTTAACCATTTTTTCATTTTGCTCTCTAGTTCCAATAGTTATTCTTAACCACTGGGGCATATCTAATAAAAATCCTGGTCTTATTATTACACCCTTTTTTAAAAGTGCATCAAATATTGGTTTATCATCTCTATTTAAGTTCACCATAATGAAATTAGCATCCGTTGCTATATAATCTAAATTCATTTTACTGAATTCTTCATATAAGAATGTTTTTTCTTCATTATTAGTTTCATATACCTTATTTAAAAACTCCTCATCTAAAAGAGCAGCAATAGCAGCATTTTGTGCAAAAAGATTCACATCAAAAGGATTAATCACCCTATTTAAATACCCTACTAATTCTTCCGTTGCAATTCCATATCCACACCTGAGTGAAGCAAGTCCATAAGCCTTAGAGAAAGTCCTTAATACTATGATATTAGGATTTTCTTTTAACAGTTCTAATGAATTTGGAAAGTCATTGGACTCTACGTATTCAACATAAGCTTCATCCATAACTATAATAACCTTTTTTGGTATTCTTATTAAAACCTTATTAAACTCTTCTTTTTTAAATATATTTCCTGTAGGATTGTTAGGATTACAAAACCAAATTATCTTTGTCTTGTCTGTTATTGCATCTACCATAGCTTCAATATCTAGCGCATTATCTTTCATAGGTACCTTTATAGATTTAGCTCCCATAAGTCTTGTATTAGTATCGTATCTTGGGAAAGTAACATTTGCCATTATGCTTTCATCATCTTTTGATAAAAAAGTATTACATAAAACTTTTATTAATGAATCTGAACCTGCACCACAAAATATTTGATCTTTACTAACATTTAACTTTTTACCTAGGGCAAGCTTTAGCTCGTAACTAGCTGAATCAGGATAAAGTGCTGAATCGTTTATCATATCTTTTATAACCTCTTTAGCTTTTGGAGAACACCCTAATGGATTTTCATTAGATGCAAGTTTTATAACCTGATCTAAACAAAGTTCTCTTTTTACCTCGCTAATAGGTTTTCCAGCCACATACTTTTCAACGCTTAGTACTTCTTTTCTGATAGAATAACTCATAATTCCATCCACCTCTTACAAAATTCTCTTATGCAAGAGATAGATTCACCCCCCTTATTTATATATTCTTATTGAATATAGCTTAAAGCTATTCAATTTATAAACTAAAGTTTTAAGAATAAGGTGTAGTTTATTCTAGTCCTCTCCTATTATCCTAACCTCTGGATGTAAATCCACCTTAAAGTTTTTTGCCACGGTTTTTTGAACAAGGTCTATAAGGTCTAATATATCTTTTGCTGTTGCCTCTTTTTTGTTTATTATAAATCCTGAGTGCTTATCCGATACCGCGGCTCCTCCAAGTAATGTTCCTTTTAATCCAGAGTCTTCTATAAGTTTACCTGCAAAATGTCCCTCTGGTCTTTTAAATGTGCTGCCTGCTGAAGGATACTCTAAAGGCTGCTTATCTTCCCTTCTATTTGTAAGTTCATCGATTCTAGCCTTTATCTTTAAAGGATCTGCCTTTCTAAGCTTAATAGTTACACTTAGAACAATATAATTGTATTTCATAACTGCACTAGTTCTATAACCAAGTTCTAAATCCCCATTTTTCAAAGTTATAACGTTGCACTCTTTATCCATAACCACTGCTTCTGTTACAACATTCACCATTTCCCCATCGTAGGCTCCTGCATTCATTGTAACAGCTCCACCTACACTTCCTGGAATTCCACAAGCAAATTCAAAACCTGTTAGATTGTGTTTAAGGGCACAACTTGACATATCTTTTAACTGGGCTCCCCCAAGGGCAACTATTTTATCCCCATCTACAGTTATCTTATCTAATTTACTAAGTTTTATTATAACTCCTCTAAATCCACCATCTTTAACTAATAGGTTGGATCCATTGCCTATGATATAATATAAAACTTTTTGATCATCACATACTTTTATTGATTCTATTAATTCTTCCGTAGTCTTAGGGGTAATTAAAATATCTGCTGCTCCCCCTACTTTGAAATAAGTATGGTTTTTCATTAATTCATTTAATAAGATGTCTTCTTTATCTAATAATATTTCTAATTTGGAAATTAACCCACTATAATGATTCATTCTATTTCTCCTCAAACTTACTTATGTTATTGAGTTTTTCCTATTTAATTTAATTTAATTTCATAACAATATCTATATTATAATACATTTATATTTAATAGTCTATTATAGGTTGTAATCTTTAAGCTT
>CAYYWN010000195.1:0-4791 GCA_964474485.1 uncultured Clostridium sp.
TATTAACATAATTAAATTAACTAAAATAAATATAACATTGGTGTCAATTGAAGTATTACTAGATCCCTTATTTCCAAAAACCATAGCAATAATTATAAATAAAATAAAAACACTATACAATATTAAAGCTAATGGCTTACGTATTGCCTTTTTGATGAAGTTTTTTATATTACATCTTATTAAATATAAAAGTGATTTCATATTATTCCCCCATTATCTCAAAGAATATTTCTTCAAGCTTTTCACCTTCTTTTAATTCACATCGGTTCTTAGAGAAAATACCTTTACCCTTTTTCATGATAAGTATCCTATCCCAAAGACCTTCCATGGAATCAAGTAAATGAGTAGAAACTAAAAGTGAAGCCCCCTTATCTCTAAGTTCTTTCATTATTATTTTAACTTCTTTTATAGCCATAGGATCAAGCCCTATCATAGGTTCATCAAACAATATTATCTTAGGCTTATGCAAAATAGCACAACATATTGACACCTTTTGTTGCATTCCTTTTGAAAGTTCTCCGCCGAGCTTGTCTCTCTTATCATCAAGATTAAGAAGTTTAAGAAGTTCTTCCATATAATCCTCATAATCTTTAAGTCCATAAGCTTTAGCTATATAGTGTAAATGCTCCTCAATTGTTAAAAGAGGAAAGAGAGCTGGCATCTCTGGTATATATCCTAGTATAGATTTTGCTGCTACACTTTTATTATTAAGTCCATCTAATAAAATTTCACCT
Source organism: uncultured Clostridium sp. (assembly GCA_964474485.1). Lineage (GTDB taxonomy): Bacteria > Bacillota > Clostridia > Clostridiales > Clostridiaceae > Clostridium_L. Next base: position 735 of record CAYYWN010000195.1, read on the forward strand.
TCATAATTTAAAAGTGCTGCTATAGCCTTTATAGTTGTACTTTTTCCAGCTCCATTTGGCCCTACTAAAATTGCAATTTCACCTTTTTCTACCATTAGGTTTAAATTATCTACAGCAACTTCTTTGTGATACTTTTTGGTGAGTCCTCTTACTTCAATCAAAACATCATCTCCTAAAATAAATTTATATGGTACATTATAACACGTCTACATTTTAAAGTTATTACATTATAATTACATATATAAGCTTACCTCTTTACTTATAACCTTATATATAAAGCTTATATTGTAAATCATAAAATTAACTATATAAAAAACAGCTATAATAAAAATTATAGCTGTTTTTTATATAATATTAATAAAGTTCTTTATTTATTTTAAAGAAGCTTATATGATCTCTCCACTTCCCATCTACATATAAATAATCCTTATTTAACCCAATCTCCTGAAATCCACAAGATTTAAGAACTGCTCTTGATCTATAATTATCTACTAAGGTGGAAGCTTCTATTCGATGAAGTTCCATGTCCCTAAATGCATAGTCTATTACTTTAACTACAGCTTCTTTCATAAATCCTCTTCCCTCAAAGTCTTTGTCTATAGAATAGCCTAAAAAAGCACTTTTAAATATACCTTGAACAATGTTAGAAAGTTGTATCTTCCCTATAAAGGAACCTTCACTATAAATTCCAAGAACTAAAGATGTTCCATTTAAATATTGCTTATAACTTTCTATTAATATATTCTGTTGAACTTCCTTTGTATAAAAACTTTGGTCCTTTAAATGTTCGAATCTTTTTAAATGTTCCTTGTTTCGAATATTGTAATCTAGGACATCCTTGTAGTCTTCAGGTGTTAATAATCTTAATGTAACTTTTCTTCCCTTTAACATAAATATATTTTTAGACCTTTGATTTATATAGCTATGAGCGTTTATACCAAAGATGAATTCATCTTTAATTTTAGTGTCATTAGATGTAGTTCTGTTTTGTAGTATCCCCTCTAATATAAATCCCAAGGATAAAAATGGCTTTAGACTAACATCTTCATTTATAATTATATTTAATTTATGTATATCATTTAATCCTAAAAATTTTTTTAAAATAACATTTAAAGATTGCAATAATAATGATTCCATTTCTTCTTTATAAAAGTTTAGTCTTATAATACAAGTTCTATTTGATAAACTTCTATCTATTATAAAAAATCTACCTAAACTTATGCCTATATTATCTTTTATAAGATATTCTTCCTTAAGATTAATCTTTTCTATACTTACCATTTCTTTATCATTCATATTTTCAGCCCCTTATAAGGATAGCATAATATTTTCATAATGTCTTTATGAATCTTCAAAAAAAGTTTCTCAATCTAATAGTCTTTTTTAAATTTTTTAATCACTTTATACGTAAAATATCTTTAGTTTCTTTGTGTACTAAAAACAAAAATATAATAGATACTAATAAACTTAATGGAATTAAATAAAAAGCTATGCTAGTTCCTAAATTATCATTAGCTATTCCCATTAGTAAGTTCAATAACATGTTTATACTTGTAGCAAAGGTTATAATGACTCCAGTTATATAAGAACTATTGCTTTTAAAAACCTTACTTAAAGTGCCTACTATAGTAGGAAATGCTATCGAAAAGAATAGTCCTGCAATTGAAATAACAAAAGCACCCTTTTCTCCAAGTAAAATACCTAATATATATATACTAAATCCTATAACTAGAGATTTAATAACTACATTTATATATCCAAATCTTTCCACTACAAAGCCTCCAAGAAGTCTACCTACTGTAAATATTGCAAAAAACATTGAAATATATATTGAACTTTTATTTTCATCAAAATTAAAATTAGTTTCCATATAATTCACAAACCAATTACCTGTACCTATTTCAGCAAAAATATAAAACCCTAAAGCTAATATGTAGAATATAACTATCTTATTAGATAAAGCTTTAGTTAAAGATATGCTCGTTTCCTTTTTTTGTTTATGTGTCTCTGGAATTTTAATAAACCATGCAACTATTAACATTAATGCATATGCTATTGCTACAGCAAGATATATACTTCTCCAACTTATTCCTTTAAATATTAACTTTCCTGACCCCCACTGACCTAAAGATGATCCTAGTCCATAAGAAAAGTGTACTAAGTTCATTATTAACGTCTGCATTGATATAAACATTATAGGTATTATAGTATTTATAGCTATACTTATAAATCCTAATCCACAATTTATTAATACCATTCCTATTATAAATACTTTATAATCTTTACTAAAAGATAATACTACTAAAGATAATATCATAACTAAAATTCCTATATTAATTACTTTTTTTTGCCCTATCTTTTCTGAAAGTGCTCCTCCTAAATAAGTAAAGGCTATATATCCTATAGATCCTATTGTTAACATAAAACCTATTTTAGTATCATTTACAGAAAAGTTTTCTTTAAAGCTTGGTATAAAAACCCCTCTAGTATTTTCTGACACAGCAGCTAATATCATCATCATAAACATAAAAATTAATGCTGTTATATTATTCCTATTTCTTTTATCCAACCACTCACCTCCTTTATTATATATACCAATATAAATATATATTAAATTTTAAGTGAATTCAATTATTTAATGTTAAAGGTTTGATGCAAGTTAAAGTTATTATGATACAATTTTACTGTAAGCAGTTCATAAACTATTGGAGGTGAGATTATAAATGAAAAGTATGACTATAGACTTATCTCCTAAAATATTAAGAACAGTCTCCATCATTAGTATTATATTAATTATTGCTATTGGTACTATGGATTTAATCTACAATAATGCTTTAAATTATCATACTCTTATTCCATTAATTCTTTTATTAATATTTTGTGAGTATTTCAGAAAATAATTGGAATAAAAAAGTCAGTTAGTTTTTAGGACTAGAATTAGTTTAAACTAACTGCTTTTTATATATATATTATCTTACTTTGCTGCATTAGCTGCTATATGGATAGCATCCCATACTCCTGCAAAAGGTGGTGCATAACATAAATCTAGCATACCAAGCTCTTTAGTTGTCATGTTATTATGAATAGCTGCTGCAAATACATCTAGCCTTAGTGCTACTCCCTTTTCTCCTGCAATTTGTGCTCCTAATATCCTCTTCTCCTTTTTCTGGTATACAAGCTTAATATAAAGAGGTGCGGAATTAGGATAATACCCAGGATGAGTCTTTGATTTTACAAAAACCGTTTCATAGTCATATCCATAAGATTTAGCTTCTTCTTCAGTAATACCAGTTCTCGCTACATCTATATCTAAAATTTTAATAGCTGAACTACCTAGTGTTCCAACAAACTTTTCATGAGCTCCAGCTACATTTTCACCTATTAATCTACCCATTTTATTTGCTGTAGTGGCTAATGCTATATAGACATTCTTTTCTAACAATTTATGATATATTTCAGCACAATCTCCTGCTGCATATATATCTCTTATATTAGTCATACCTTCTCTATCTATACCAACGGAATTTTTTATTCCAAGGTTAATTCCAGTTCCTTTAAGAAACTGTGTATTTGGGATTACTCCTATAGCAATTATAACCATATCAGCATCATAAACACCCTTATCAGTTTTCAATGACCTTACAGATTCCTCCCCTATTAATTCCTCTACATTCTCATCAAAGTTCATTTCTACATGATTTCTTTTTAGTTCTTCTTCTACCTTCTCACTTATCTCTTCATCAAAGTTTGATAACATTCTGCTATTTCTTTCTATTATCCTTACATTTTTATTTAAATAAACCATGCTTTCAGCAATTTCCATGCTTATATATCCGCCGCCTACAATTACTACATTTTTAACCTCATCTTTATTTGCTATTTCTTTCATTTCTATAGCATCTTCAATAGTTTTTAATGTAAATACATTTTTAATATCCACATTTTTAATTTTAGGTTTTATTGGGCTAGCTCCCGTTGCAATAAGTAACTTATCAAATCTTTCTTCAAATTCTTTATTGTTATCTAAATTTTTTATTTTAACTGTTTTTCCTTCAAT
>CAYYWN010000196.1:0-4778 GCA_964474485.1 uncultured Clostridium sp.
ATGGTGGAAGGCTTTTATACATGGGGGCTGGAACTAGTGGGAGACTTGGGATTTTAGATGCATCTGAATGTCCACCTACCTTTGGTGTAGACTTTGAATTAATTCAAGGTATAATTGCAGGAGGGCAAACTGCTATTTTAAAAGCCGTGGAAGGTGCAGAAGATAGTATGGAACTAGGTCGGCAGGATCTTAAAGATAAAAATATAAATGAAAATGATGTTATTTGTGGTATTGCAGCTTCAGGAAGGACACCTTACGTAATAGGTGGCATGAATTATGCAAAGTCTTTAGGGACAAAGGTACTTTGCGTTACAATGAATCCAAGTAGCGACATGGCTAAAATAGCAGATGTTCCAATATCCGTAGTTGTAGGTCCAGAAGTTATAATGGGATCGACTAGAATGAAGGCTGGTACTGCTCAAAAAATGGTTTTAAATATGTTGACCACTGGAACAATGATTAAACTTGGTAAGGTATATAGTAACCTTATGGTAGATGTACAATCCACTAATGAAAAGCTAATTACTAGAGCTAAAAGGATAGTTATGTTAGCTACAGGGATATCTATAGAAGAAGCTGAGAAGTACCTTAAAGAAACAGAATATGATGTTAAATTAAGCATATTGATGATTGAAACTAGCAAAAGTAAAGAAGCGAGTAAAGAGTTGTTAAAAAATAGTGAAGGGTACATATCTAAAGCTATAGATCTAAATAACAAATAAATTATATTAATTAAAACTAATAAGCATAAACATTTAATTAGGGTTAGGTTATTAGTTTAGTATTATAAAGATATATATTATAACCAATAAAGCCTTTGGAACTGAGCATCCAAAGGCTTTATTAGTTACTTTTTTAATTTAAGCTTATTTTGTATTTCTTTTAGCAGATTATCAAAACTTTTAGACATTAAATTAGGGAAGGCACTTAGAAGCCTTTTATGATTAACTTTAATGCTAGTAATAGTATTATCGTATTTAATTTTAAGCTCTTTTATAGGTCCTTCTATAACATCGGTCTTTTCTATAAGATAAGAATATCTTTCTTTTATTTCTTTAGATATTTGCTCTAATTGAATAATAATCTTTCTAAATTCAATTAATGAGATTACAGTAGTAGTAAGATCAACTATAAAATATGTAATAAATAAGTAAAAGAGGATTTTTTCATAACTTACAGGTATTTTATTTGTGAATCTTTCAACAAAAGGGTGTACAACTTTAACTATAAAAACAGATGCGGCTCCCCATATTATAGAAAAGCTAAGGCATACCCTACCTTTGATGTTATATGCATTATCATCATAGTCCCACCAACGGGTATTAAAAACTGTCTCTAAAATATATCCAGTTATATATTCTAGAAGGGAAGTTAAAAGTACAGAGAAAATAAATAATAGCATAAGGTTATTTTTAAAAGAATTTAAGAATATTATTAATATTAAAGATCCAAACCCATATATAGGACAAAATGGACCATTTAGAAAACCTCTGTTTACAAATTTATGTTGAGAATAAAGGGCATAGCTTACTTCTAAGGTCCATCCTAAAAATGAGTATATTACAAAGTAAAATAATAAGTTATAAGTGCTAAGTTCTAACATGTATATATAGTCCTCCTTATAATTTCTGATGTTTGTTATGTTATTAGGTTATAATAACATAAAAAGAATTATAACGTAATAACTTTATTTTACAAATGAGAAAATAAGGTATATTAAACTGTTGTTTAACAAATGGTTTTATCTATAATTAATATAAGTTTATTAGGAAATTAGACAGTAATCAATAGGATATTATAATATTTAATTAATATTTCAATTTTATAAAATAAAGCACCCTCAACAAAATTGAGAGTGCATTCCTCTAAATTAATTATTTTTATACAGGCATTAATCAACATGGGTACGGCTGTCTTTAGTAAAAAAGGATATAGCATAGAGACCTGAAAGCCCTACTAGACCATAAATAATTCTAGAAAAACCCGACATAGTTCCAAATACTGAGGCAACTAGATCAAGCTTAAATAATGCAATAAGGCCCCAATTTAAAGCTCCTATTATTACTAATAAAAGCGCAACAAAATCAAATGATTTCATTTATATCATCTCCTTTTATAAGTTATTCTTGTTAGTATTCACATAAAATCTCTTTTTATAACTAATATTTAATTCTTTCTTAAATTATTAACTTGATTTGTAGTGTATTATATATTTATAAAATAGTTTAGTGAGGAGTTTTTACATGAAAAAGTTTTTGAAATTTGTACCTATACTTATCTTAAGTCTCACATTTATGGGGTGCGAAAATATGAGTATAAATGAAAATGAGTATAAAAAAGATGTGGCAAAAGAAGAAGAAGGTGTTTTAGAAAAATCACCACCCCTTCAAAATATTGATGATAATTGTATTGTGGAATATAAAGTTACATCTTGGGATAAAGCGCCAGAAGGCATAAATAATATAGTATCTAAATATAAAGGGAAAAAAGGTTATTTCATATATAGTAAAGATAAGGATAATTATATTATAATTTTATCAGGAAAAAAAACTTCAGGAGGACACTCTATTTCTGTAAGTTCTGTGAATAAAATAGATGATACTACAGTAATAACCATTGAAGAAAAATCACCGTCTAGTGGGGAAGCAGTTATACAAGCTATTACTTATCCTTATATTATATTGAATGTTAAATGCAATAATGATAAATTAAAGATTGTAGATACCCTCGGAAATGAGTACTCTAAAATAGAAGAGATTATAAGATAATAAAAAAACCTTTTATTTATAAAAATAAAGGTTTTTTTAATAAGATAATAAGTAGATTATTAAAGTTTTATATTCCTATCAATTGGCTGAGAAAGAGAAATAAAGGTATCTGTACTTTGTATACCTATAATTGTATTTATTCTATGCATCAATATGTCTTGAAGGTCTGATATGCTCTTGCATATTACCTTTGCAAAAACTGAATATTGACCAGTAGTATAATGCAATTCCACGATTTCTTTTATTTTTGCCATTTCATCCATAACATTACTAAAAGAAGAGGTTTTATCTACAAATACTCCAACAAAACAGCATACATCATATCCAAGCTTAGGCATATCTAACATAAGTTTCGTACCTTTTATTATACCGATATCTTCCATTTTTTTCATTCTTACATGGATAGTACCACCACTTACATGACAGATACGAGCTATTTCTAAATATGGTGTTCTTGAATCTTTAATAAGAATATCAAGAATTTGAAGATCTAAATCATCTAATTGAGAATTAACCACAAGAGACATGAAATCACCCCATATATGTAAAATTTTTTTCATAGCAATGCACTTAAATATTTATGAACTTATAAAATCTTTATTAAAAACCATTATAAATATAATAATAACATAAATTTTAAAGGATTAAATATTAAACTCATAAATACAAGCATATTACATTTTTAATATTACTACAGAATTCAATTAATAACAACAATTTTAGCTAATACTTATAGTGAGTTTTTTAAAGTAATTTAAAATTATTCAAAGGGAAAGAAGAATAAGTTTTTAACGTATTAATTTTCAATATTAACCTTTTATATTAATTATTATATATATTATGAGATTTTTATTGAAAAAATCTTAAATATGAAATATGATATTTTATAGGTATAAAATTAAAGGGGGGAAAAAGATGCCATATGTTTTATTAGTTTTGATAGCCGCAGTGGTAGGTGTTATATTATATAACTTATTAAATGTATATTTATTAAAAAAAATAAATGTTAACAAGTGGATTGTATTAGGTATTTCTGTATTAGTTTTCTTTTTACCTATAGTATTTAGTACATTAAATTTTAATGCCAATGTAATGACAATATTACAATCAATGCTGTTTGTAATATTGCTGTTATGGTTTTTTGATTTAAATTCAAAGGGACAAATAAAAAGAGAAAAACAAATAAAAATAAAAACTAAAGCAAAGCCAAATAAATTAAAAACTATGCCTAAAGACTCAATAATAACAAATGAAAAAAAGAAAAATAGCAAAAACAAAAAATAGTTTTTTAAAAGAAAAACATTAAGAATAAAAAGTTTTTTTAAAAAGAAAAGTTAAAAGTTTTAGCCACAGATGGTTAAAACTTTTAACTTTTTAAATTTCATTTAAAAAGATTGGAGAAGTAAGAGCTATAGCTCCGCTTTGCAAAAATATCTTAGCTACATACCATTTTTCATTTTCCTTAAAGGGAAGAGAACAAAAATATTTAATATCTTTTTGGGGTGGAAAGTCCATTTCTTTTATATCTACTCCCTTAGAAGATATAATCTTAATTTTTGTAATTTTATCCTCTCTATCTTCAGCATATAAAGAGAATTTTAAAGTGTCGTTTTTGTTGCAATTAAGTACATCACCCATTAAGCTGCCGTTAATATAAAAATGAACCTTAAGGGTTCTAGATTCAGTAGAGTAGGTGTTCCTATTTTTTAAAGATTGTAAAAGGTTTTTTCTATCTTTTTTCTCCACTAGTACCGCAGTTAAATTATCGCTATCTCCAAAGTTTATCTTATGGTTATCTTGAGAATTTATAGCTCCAAGCTTCCAACCTTTATCAAGAAGGGAATAATAACGCTTTTCATATCTATTATAGGATTTAGCAGGGTAAAGGCCATTTCCCACTTCAATTAAAGATAGGTGATTATTTAATAAAGGATTAAAATCAAGCTTTTCTATGTTTTTACTTGGATGATTTATAGCCATTATAGGATTATTTACAGAGTTCCATAAAAG
>CAYYWN010000197.1:0-4767 GCA_964474485.1 uncultured Clostridium sp.
TCATAGTATTTATTCATATTTATTTTTATATCACTGCATCTTTTAAAATCTTTATTATCCCAATAAGAAGAATCGAACTTTAAATTCGAAGTTGGAACTTTATTAAATTGATTTTCATTTAGTAGTGATGTTATCTTTTCACTTGATGTATATATGTTATGAGGAGATTTTTTAGAGTTATCTCTCCAATATGCATCACTAAATTTCATTTCATTTAGACTCATAAGATTATTTAAGTTGATTGATTTTAAAGCATCTTCGCTTCCTCCACAATGTGCAAAAGGAAGATCTAGACTTTGAGATATTTCTATGAAATAAGGCCTTACACTTCGAATTGGGCCTATTTCTTTAGCTATTTCCATATGGAATAGGGCCATAAATCTTGGTATGCCACCCTCAGCCATGGTTTCGAAGACAATATCTGCCTTAGATAACCCAGATTGAGGCCTTGCATCCTTTGAATTTTCTATTATAGCCATAAAAGGCAAGAGGGTATCGTTTGAATTCATAGGTTTACCTGTAAAGGGGAAGGTTTTTTCTTCTACAGAATTAGAAATATTAATAGGCAAGGTATCTGTATTATTAGGGTTAAGAGCTTCATGAGGTGAGCAACCTGATAAGATTATAGAACTTATTAGTATAGATAAAATCTTTTTATTCATCTTTTTCCTCCTAAGGTTAAAATTCATCATAAGATAGTAATTAAAATAACATAGATATTTAATTATATGCCTAAAGTAAATAATTAATAACAATAAAATAAACAATAATGATTTTCTTTATTGGAATTGAATCTAAATTGAATTATACTGTATATAAAGAATAGATTGGAGAGGTGATTACAATGGATTTTTTTATTAAAGATTTAAATTCTGCAGATTATGATGGACTAATTTATCCACTTTTTTATGGAGAAGATCAAGAAGATATTTGTAATTGTGTAAAGTCTAAGGTGGATAAGTTAAGAAGTTCAGATAAGTTTAAAGGTGAATCTGGAGAGGTATTTTATATAATAGAAGAGACTCAAGACAAACTTCAATATACTTTATTATTAGGACTTGGAAAAAAAGAAGAACTAACTTCAGAAGGAATAAGAATAGCTTATTCTAAGGCTTTAAAAAAGGCAAAAGAACTTAAACTTAGCATGTTAGCTGTTAAAATGTTCAATTCAGAAAAGGTGTGCATAAAAAGAAGAATAAAGGCTATATATGAAGGAATGGTTCTTGGAGATTATAAGTTTAATAAGTATGTAAGTGATAAAAAGGAGTCTTCAGTAAAAAATATATTTATAAAAGCTATTAAAGATGAGGATATAAATAAGGCACAAGAAGCGCTAGATGAAATTAAAGTTTTAACATCATCAGTTATTCAGGCGAGAAATTTAGTAAATGAACCAGCTAACATACTTTATCCAAAAGAGTTAGCTAAAAGAACCGAAAAAATTGGAGAAGAATATGGGTTTGAAGTAGAGGTTTATGGTAAGGATAAGATAGAGGAATTAGGAATGCATTCTTTTCTTGAGGTGGCTAAAGGTTCTTCAAGGTCTCCAAAGCTAATAGTTATGCGATACATGGGTGATGAAAAAAATAAAGGAGATATCTTGGGGCTTGTAGGTAAAGGACTTACCTATGATTCAGGTGGATATTCAATAAAGCCAACGGATGGAATGGTTATGATGAAAAGTGACATGGGTGGAGCGGCAGCTGTTATAGGTGCTATGGCATCCATATCTAAAATGAAATTAAAGACTAATGTTGTTGCAGTTGTTGCTTCTTGCGAAAATATGATTTCTGGAAAGGCTTACAAACCGGGAGATATAATATCTTCTATGGCAGGTAAAACTATAGAAATACTAAATACAGATGCAGAAGGACGTTTAACATTAATAGATGCAGTTCATTATATAATAGAAAAAGAAAATGTAAGCAAAGTCATAGATTTAGCTACACTTACTGGAGCTGTATTAGTTGCTTTAGGTGATACTACAACTGGAGTAGTTACAAATAATAAAGACTTTTATAAAGAGCTTGAAAGAGCTTCAGAGCTCTCAGGAGAAAAGGTTTGGGAACTTCCATCCTTTGATGAATATAAAAAGCTTATTAAATCAGATATAGCAGATTATAAAAACATTGGTGGAAGAAATGCTGGTACAATAACAGCAGGATTATTTATAGGCGAATTTGTTCAAAATAAACCATGGTTGCATTTAGATATAGCTGGAACAGCATGGAGTGAAAAAGATAAAGGATATTTATCTAAAGGTGGAACTGGAGCAGGAGTTAGAACTTTATATTATTTAGCAAAAGAAAGATGCGAGAGAATAGACAATAATAAATAATATGAAGTAAAATGAAAGGAGAAACTTTATATGAATTACAAGGATATATATGACAGTTGGATTGAAGATAAGTACATTGATGAGGATACAAAAAAAGAACTTAGAGCATTACAAGGCAATGAAGTTGAGATAGAGGATAGATTCTACAAAGATCTAGAGTTTGGAACAGCTGGATTAAGAGGTAAGCTTGGCGCAGGTACTAATCGAATGAATGTTTATAATATATCTAAAGTTACCCAAGGCTTTGCTGATTATATTAAATCAAGAGGAGGAGATTATGCTGATAGAGGAGTAGCTATAGCATATGATTGCAGACACTTTTCTTCGGAATTTGCAAAAACAGCATCCTTAGTATTAGCTGCAAATGGAATAAAGGCCTTTTTATTTGAAAGTTTAAGACCTACACCGGAGCTTTCATTTGCAGTTAGGACCTTAGGCACTGCAGCAGGGATTGTAGTTACTGCTAGTCATAATCCTAGGGAGTATAATGGATATAAGGTCTACTTTGAGGATGGAGCACAAATTTTAAGTGAAATGGCTGATTGCATAGTTGAAAAGATTCAACAAATTAAGAGATTTAATATGGTAAACACTATAACAGAAGATGAAGCTTTAAATAAAGGATTACTTAATTACTTAGGAAAAGAAATGGATGATATGTATATATCTATGGTTAAAAACTTAAGCATAAGAGATGATGTGGATAAGTCTATAAAGATAGTATATACACCATTAAATGGAACAGGCAATATACCTGTTAGAAGAGTTCTTAAGGAAAGAGGATTTACTAACATCATGGTTGTTCCTGAACAAGAAAACCCTGATCCGGATTTTACCACAGTAGGATATCCTAACCCTGAAGATACAAAAGCGTTTAAATACGCAGAAGTATTAGGAAAAAGGCAAGGCGCAGAGCTTTTAATTGCTACAGATCCAGATTGCGATAGACTTGCGATAGAGGTTAGGGATGATAGTGGAGAGTATATACCATTTACAGGTAACCAAACTGGGGCTATCTTAATAAAGTATATACTTGAAGGTCTTAAAGCTAACAATAAGTTGCCTAAAAATGGTGCTATAGTTAAGTCTATAGTAACTGGTGATTTAGGTAAAAGAATAGCAATGGACTATGGAGTTAAAACTTATGAGGCTTTAACAGGCTTTAAGAATATATGCGGAAAGATTCCTGAGTTTCAAAAGACAGGGGAAGCTGAGTTTATATTTGGATACGAAGAGAGCATAGGTTATGTAACTGGAACAAAGGTTAGAGACAAGGATGGAGTAAGTTCTGCCATGTTATTATGTGAGGCTGCAGCCTACTATAAAACTAGGGGAAAAACATTAATACAAGTACTCAATGAAGTTTATAGTGAATATGGCTATTATAGGGAAAAACAAATATCATTAGTTCTTGAAGGGGTTGAAGGCAAGGCTAGGATTGAAAGAATGATGGTTCAGTATAGAGAGAATTTCATAAAAGAGTTTAATGGTGTAAAACTTGAAAAGTATACAGATTTTAATGAAGGAACTACACTTAACATAGCCACAGGAGAAAAGGAGTGTGCTGGAATACCAAAGTCAGATGTACTTAAGTTTGTTTTTGATGATAAGAGTTGGTATGCATTAAGACCATCTGGTACGGAACCTAAAATAAAACTTTATATTTATACTATAGATGAGAGTTTAGAAAAAGCAGATAGTAAAATAAAGGATATTGAAACTTTAGTTTTACAAAAGTTAGATAAAGTTAAATAATAAAACAAATAAAAAGAAGTTTATAAGAAAATTTTCTTATAAACTTCTCTTTTTAACCACTAGTAGTATTTAGAAATCAGCGTTATTTGGTGTTCTTGGGAAAGGTATTACGTCTCTAATATTAGAGATTCCTGTAACATACATTATAAGTCTTTCAAATCCTAACCCGAATCCAGCGTGCTTAGTAGTTCCAAATTTTCTAAGCTCTAGGTACCACCAGTAGTCTTCTTTATTTAGTCCAAGCTCTTCAATTCTTCTTTCAAGTACATCAATTCTTTCTTCTCTTTGACTTCCACCGATTATTTCACCTACTCCAGGGACTAAACAGTCCATAGCAGCTACAGTTTTCTCATCATCGCTAAGTCTCATATAAAAAGCTTTTATTTCTTTTGGGTAATCTGTTACAAAAACATGCTTTTTAAATAGCTCTTCAGTTATATATCTTTCATGTTCTGTTTGAAGGTCTATTCCCCATTTAACAGGGTAATCAAACTTTTTATTTGATTTTTCTAAAAGCTCAATAGCTTCAGTGTAAGTTACGCGAGCAAAGTCTGAATTTACTATATTAGTTAACCTTTCTATAAGACCTTTATCTATAAAGCTATTAAAAAATTCCATTTCTTCTGGAGCATTCTTTAATATATAGTTTATAACGTACTTTAGCATATCTTCTG
>CAYYWN010000198.1:0-4764 GCA_964474485.1 uncultured Clostridium sp.
TACTTAAGTTTTTCTCTACTATAAATAGCACTGTAATATCCTCCATAAGATATTGCTGCTGCTTCCAGTATTGCTCTTACCATACCATTTTTAGTATCGAAATCACCTTGTACTCCATAAACTAAGTATGGCATTTTTTTGTCCTTACGCTTCAAAAATACTCCAAATATAGGTAGTGGAAGTTCAGGTAAAGTATTATACATTGGAATAATTTCATAAGGTGACTTTTCATCAAGTCCTACACTTTCTAGAACCTTTTTAACGTTTTCATCATCTATCTTTACTAAAGGACATTTGCCTTTTGTATACCAATTAATTATAAATGCATCTATTTGAACATACTCTACTAATGCATTAATCAGTGATTTTTTTAATGATTTATGTGCTGCTGTTCCTGTACTAAAGGATGGTATGAATGATTTCTCTGATTTTTTAGTATTACTTTGATATCCTACAAACATCATTTTAGCTGGAACCCATATATCTTCCTTTGGATCAAAAAGTGATGCGCATTTTATCCAACCTATTATATCGTCCTCTGTAATCTTTTCTGAGTGTATATCCATTCCATATTCAAATGACTGTTTTATTTGATCTTTTGTGAACACATCCATATATTTAATTGGCATAGTTTTACCAAGTTTACTTACTTCTTTGTAGCTTGCATAAAATATGTCTTCTTCTACTAATTTTGGCGCTACCATAGTTGAATATCTTTCTATACTCTCACCAGTATATTTAATTAAAGCTTCCTCATAATATGTACCATACCCAATAATATGATACTGAACGTCCATATTAGGGTTATCAATAAGTTGTTTATGGTAATTCGGCATATTACCAGTAATACTCTTTAAACATAACCCATCATTGAAATTGACCAAAGGCATTACTGTTGATTTCATGATTCCTGTTTGATTACCTGCTAAGCCATGAAAGTTTTCGAATATATTGTTAAAACTAGGATAAAACTTAATCATATCTTTTCCTTCCATCTATCTTCTAACCTCTTATTTCATAATTTTACTTACTATGTCATCAACGAGCCTTCTTGAGGATATATTCATCTCTGCAAAATCAGCTTTAGCTACATTGCCACAAGCAGGACAAAAGGGTACCCTTAGAATATCATCTACTTGAATCTCCAAGCTTGGTACATATACACTTAATACTCTTCCTTCAAACTTTGAAGCACCTAAATTGTTTATGAGGTAGCCTTCGGAGATAACTATATTCGTTAGCATATTTAAAACAGGAATAACTCCTTTATTCTCCTCTTTACCTTCACTAATTTTTGTGTTTACAAAGTTATCATAAGATACATGATCTTCCATTCTAGACAAAGCTCTTTGTTCAAAGCATTCTATGCATCCTGTCTTAGATGGATTAATTGTAAAAGCTGTTATAAATGGACCATCTATAAAGGAAACCACAACATTCTTTTCTAATGCTAAAGCAATTCTATTAATATTCCGTAATAAAGATATTTTTGCACGATGCATACATACTAGTATGGTAGAATATGAGTCAAAGTCTTTTTTTAACTTATCTATGCTTGAAATAGTCTTAAAGGCATCAATTTTTGTGGTTAGATCACTCTTTACTATGTCCTTATATAACTCATCAGAAATAATATCTAGTTTAAGTTCCATGTTCTCACTTAGATGTACTGCTGTTTTTTTACAATACTCACTATCCGATATAAAAATAACCTTTCTGTTTGGTTCTATAAAAGCTTTATTATTGTCAGATCTAACATAATATTTATAGTCTCCAAGTAGCGATTGCACCACTTGATTAGATGTTCTTCTTTCTTCCTCAGTGCAGACCATTCCAGCAGAAGTTAATCCATCTAAAAGTGACCTTATATTATTTTTATCATCCTTTGAAATATTATAGAAGTCTATATCATCCGCAATAATACTTTTCCCTGATTGCATTTTCATAAATATATCTCTAATGGAACTTTTAAATCCTTCTGTTTGTCCATTCAAATCTAAAACTGCTTCATTGTAATTCCATATACCGATTCGTAACCTTATTTCATCGGAACCATTATCAAATATTCTTAAATTTTCGTTTATAGTAAATCTCTTATTCATATATTTAATCAGCCTCTTTTCCTATAACTGTAGTATGTATAACATGTTTGGTTACTCCATCTATTTTTAATATGTTTTCTATGTGTTGTTTTTCAAATCCACCTATATCACAGGAACCATAACCTAATGCTGTAGAAATAAGCTGAATATTTTGAGCTGTTTCACCTGCTTCAATAAATCCATATGCCATACCAGCATCTCCATATTTCCTTGTATTAACATACATATTATAAACATAAAAGAAAATTAGATTTAAAGAGTTTGCCTCAATCCCACCAAACTCTGCATAATTATGTGCTTCATTTTTTTCAATTCCTATCTTTATTGGTTTAAGTGAATGTGAATATGGATAGTATAAATAAATTCCATCTTCTATTCCCTTTACCTTATTAACTAAAACATATAATTCAATTGGATATAAACCGCCACCTGAGGGGGCATTCTTTAATTTTATATTATCAGGTCCCGCTGGGATTCCTGTTATATGTTCTTCCCCTGAAACTCCCTGCGCATAATATAGTACAGAAGATAATTCTGACTCTAACATGGTGTTTTCTGAGTAACTTCTAATACTTCTTCTTTGTTTAATAGTCATGCCTATAGGAGCCTTTACATTTTTAGGCTTGGATAAAAATATCACATTGCTAAGTTCTTCCCCTTTTTCCTTATTAGCACCGGTTATAGCTGCTGGAGCTTGAAAAAAGCTAGATAAACCTGCTCTAAATCCTATGTAATTATTGCTTGTTCTAAAATTTAATAAGTATTCTTCGCTCGTAAACCTATTATTTCTAGAAAATAGGCTGCCTTTTATAACCATATCCGGTGTTCTTAGTACTGTAGAATCAGCATAAGGTGTTATAGCACAATATTGAGTATTAAAGGATAATAAGTCATTTTCATATGGATATTGATTCTCATATGAATTTACTTCCTTATCTGTATGCTCCTTTTTGCTTCTACTCTTCATATAAACCACCCCTCTTTTAAAAAAAATCCATAACCTAAAATTTAAATTATGGATCTTTTATGTTTTTTATATTTAGTTTTAGAAGTTTAGACTATGTTATGGTTTAAATGTTGTTGCCCCACCTGTAGCCGTTCCACCTGCTGATGCATTTATTGCTAAACAACAACAACAACAACATGTACAACATGCTCCCGGTGCGACAGTTACTTTCTCAGTATTATTACAAGTATTAGCTAAATGTGAATTCATCTTTAACATTGTAATCTCCCCCTTCCCTTTTAAATATAGTAGATTTTATATTTATGATATTTTTCATAAATATGGTAATCTATACCTTGTCTACATTTATATTTTACCATATTAGTTTAATTTAAGTCAAGTTGTTATTAAAACTACTTATTATGCCTTATTTAACTATTAATTTCGAAAACTTTACTAGGTTATTAAATTAAACTAAATTGATTTAAAAACACAACCTCTGATTATAGGAATTGTTAAATATTCTATTTAATACCTTAGATAGTGAATATCTTATATAGTGAATATGTTACTTTAATTCTATAATCATTGACAAACATACACAAAATACATTTACCTACTATTTATAATTATTTTTGCCTATAGCTAAAAGCCCGTTAGAACCACAGAATACAAAAAAGGTTGTGCCAAAACTTTGTTTGACACAACCTTTTTTAAATATAACATATTTTTATTTTCTATTTAGTTTATTTTTTACTGAAGAATCAAGTCCACTATACCAACTGTTAAACTCTGATTCTGCTTGCTCCTTAGTTTTACCATACTTTTCTTGTATCTTACCTATAACTATATCTTTTTCTCCATCTAATTTATCTATTTCATCATCAGTAAAACCTCCCCACTTCTTCTTCATTTCACCTTTAAGTTGGTTCCATTTTCCTGAAAATATCTCATTATTCATAAATTTTCACTCCTTAGTTCTTCATTGCTTCTTTTATTTATATTAAAATTATATTGTATCTATCTTTTACAATCTAGTTTATATTTATTCTTTCAATTATTAATGGATCTAGTCCATTATACCAAGTATTAAACTAAGCCTCAGCTTCTTCCTCTGATAAGTTATATCTTTCTTGTATCTTTCCTATAATGACATCATGCTCACCTTCTAATTTATCTATCTCATCATTAGTAAGGTCTCCCCATTTCATTTTTATCTCACCCTTAAGTTTGTTCCACTTTCCTGCAAAAGGTTTATTTTGCATAAATATTACCTCCTCAATCTTTTGTTTTAAAGTATGGCTTAATTATATACAAGCACCTTTATAGCTGAAACAATATTCTCACTACTTTAACAAAATATATACTCATTAGATATAATCTGTACATTTTTATAAATTAAAGCATCTACAATTGAAGTTTTTTAACAATTGCAAATGCCTTTCAGTTTAATTCTAATAATATTTATCTCTGATTTACAGCTAATTTTAATTTTCTTAAATGACTATTTTTATCTGGATTCAAAACCACATATTCTGTGCATTTACTAGAACAAAAACCCTCATGAGTATTTTCACATTCCTCACAACATATATGCTGATCATGACAAGCATCATTAGCACAGTTTATATATCTATCATAAGGCTTACCACAATGACTGCCTTTTGATATAATAATATCTTCATTGGTATTATTTATTTTTACAGATATTCGTTC
>CAYYWN010000199.1:0-4743 GCA_964474485.1 uncultured Clostridium sp.
ATCAATGAGGATAAAGAAAATATGACAAAAGATGTTGGGGTGCCAATGGGTGTTATTATAGCCTTTTGTCCAGCAACAAGTCCTGTTTCTACAACAATATATAAAGCCCTAATTGCAATTAAATCAGGAAATGCAATTATATTTTCACCTCATCCAAGAGCTAAGAATACCACTTTTAAAACAATGGATATTCTAATTAGAGCTGCAAAGGGAGCTGGACTTCCAGAAGGTGCTCTTGCATATTTGCATACAGTGATGAAAAGTGGGTCATTAGAACTTATGAATCATAAAGATACTTCACTTATAATGAATACCGGTGTACCAGAAATGCTTGATGAAGCTTACAAATCTGGAAGGCCAGTAATTTATGGTGGTAATGGAAATGGACCAGCGTTTATAGAGCGTACAGCTGATATAAGTACTGCGGCTAAAGATGTTATTGAAAGTAAGAGTTTTGATTACGGTGTTGTGTCTGCTGCTGAACAATCAATTGTTGTTGATTGTTGCATTGAAACAGAAGTAAAAAAGGAACTTCAAAAAAATGGTGGGTACTTTATGACTAAAGAGGAAGCTGAAAGGTTAGGCGAGTTATTCTTTTATAGAGATGGAAGTCTTGACTTAGAAATGGTTGGTAAGTCACCACAATTTTTAGCTAAAAGAGCTGGATTTAGCGTTCCAGAAGATGTTAGGATTCTTATTTCAGAGCAAAAGTTTGTTTCAAAAGTAAATCCTTATTCAAGAGAAAAGCTTAGTCCTGTATTAGCCTTTTATGTAGAAAATGATTGGATGCATGCTTGTGAAAAATGTATAGAGCTATTATTAAGTGAACGACATGGACATACGTTAGTTATACATTCAAAAGATGAAGATGTTATTCAGCAATTTGCATTGAAGAAACCAGTAGGTAGAGTACTTGTTAATACTTCTGGAACTTTTGGAAGTATGGGAGCTACTACAAATTTATTTCCTTCAATGACTTTAGGTAGCGGATCTGCAGGTAAAGGGATGACATCAGATAATGTTTCACCTATGAATTTAGTATATATACGTAAAATTGGTTATGGAGTTCGTAAATTTGATGAATTTAAAAGATCAGTAGATGATACAAAGAGTTTTACAAATAGAGTTTTAAATACTAATGAAAACAAAGATAAAACAGAGGACTTTAAGCTATTAGAACGTATCATAAAAGAAGTTTTAAAAGACTTAAAGTAGGAAAATATATCTTAACAATAAATTAAAGAATGTGAGGTAATTGAAATGGATATTAACGAATTTTCAAAAGAATTTTCAAGTAAGTTTATGGAAGCTACTAAAAACATGTCTGAAGTAGAACGTGCTAGTATATTAGAAATGTTTAAGAAGGTTTCTAAAGATATGGTAGATGAAGAGCCAACTACTAAAGTTGTAGGAAAAAATAATGGTGAAATTCCAGATGGAATAACAGAGCGTTTAGTTAAGTTAAAAGAAAACTACTTAAAGCACGTTCCATCAATAACAACTCACCGTGCAAGAGTTATAACTCAAATAACTAAGGAAAACCCAGGTATGCCTAAATCAGTTATACGTGGTAAGTCTTTTAAACGTTGTTGTGAAACTGCGCCAATACTAATTCAAGATCATGAGCTTATAGTTGGAGCACCAAACGGAACTCCACGTGCAGGAGCATTCTCCCCTGATATAGCTTGGAGATGGATGGTAGATGAGATAGATACAATAGGAACTCGTCAACAAGACCCATTCTATATCTCAAAAGAAGATAAAAAGATTATGCGTGAAGAGTTATTCCCATTTTGGGAAGGTAAATCAGTTGATGAGTACTGTGAAAGCCAGTATCGTGAAGCTGGAGTATGGGAACTTTCAGGAGAGTCTTTTGTTTCAGATTGTTCATACCACGCAGTAAATGGTGGAGGAGACTCTAACCCAGGATATGACGTTATATTAATGAAAAAAGGTATGCTTGACATAGTAAGAGAAGCAGAAGAAAAATTAGAAAGTCTTAGTTACGATAGACCAGAAGATATTGAGAAAATATACTTTTATAGATCATTAATTGATACTGCAGAGGGTGTTATGATATATGCTAAACGTATTTCAGAGCACGCAGCAGAGCTTGCAGCAAAAGAAACTAACCCAACTCGTAAAGCAGAACTTCTAAAGATTTCTGAAGTAAATGCTAGAGTGCCAGCACATAAACCATCAACTTTCTTTGAAGCAGTTCAATCAGTTTGGACTATAGAATCATTACTTGTAGTTGAAGAAAATCAAACAGGTATGTCTATAGGACGTGTTGACCAATACATGTATGAATTCTACAAAAATGATATTGAGTCAGGACGTATGAATGATTTTGAAGCATTTGAATTATCAGGTTGTATGCTTATAAAGATGTCAGAAATGATGTGGATAACAAGTGAAGGTGGTTCTAAATTCTTCGCAGGTTATCAGCCATTTGTTAACATGTGTTTAGGTGGTGTTACTAGAGAGGGCCGTGATGCTACAAACGAATTAACTTACCTTTTAATGGATGCAGTTCGTCATGTTAAGATATATCAACCATCTTTAGCTTGCCGTATACACAAAGCATCACCACATAAATATCTTAAAAAGATAGTTGAAGTTATTCGTGCAGGTATGGGATTCCCAGCATGTCACTTTGACGATGTTCACATAAAAATGATGTTATCAAAAGGAGTTTCTATAGAAGATGCAAGAGATTACTGCTTAATGGGATGTGTTGAGCCTCAAAAGTCAGGAAGATTATATCAATGGACTTCTACAGGATACACTCAATGGCCAATATGTATAGAACTTGCTTTAAATAATGGTGTACCACAATGGTATGGCAAGCCAGTATGTCCAGATGCCGGAGATATAAGTAAGTTTAAAACTTATGAGCAATTTGAAGCAGCTGTTAAAGAACAAATCCAATATATAACTAAATGGACAAGTGTTGCTACAGTAATTTCTCAACGTGTTCATAGAGACATTGCAGCAAAACCACTTATGTCTATGATGTATGAAGGTTGTATGGAAAATGGTAAAGGTGTAGAAGCTGGTGGAGCTATGTATAACTTCGGACCAGGAGTTATATGGAGTGGTTTAGCTACTTACACAGATTCTATGGCAGCTATAAAGAAATTAGTATTCGATGATAAAAAATACACTTTACAAGAAATGAAGGAAGCTTTAAACGCTGATTTCGTTGGATATGATAAACTAAGAAAAGATTGTTTAGAAGCACCTAAGTATGGTAACGATGATGACTATGCAGATCTTATTGCTGCTGATCTAGTTAACTTTACTGAAAGAGAACACCGTAAATATAAGACATTATATTCAGTTCTTAGCCATGGTACTTTATCAATCTCTAATAACACTCCATTTGGACAATTGACTGGAGCAACAGCAAATGGACGTAGAGCATGGATGCCTCTATCAGATGGTATAAGTCCATCACAAGGAGCTGACTTTAAAGGCCCTACTGCTATAATTAAGTCTGTTTCTAAGATGTCTTGTGAGGATATGAATATAGGTATGGTTCATAACTTTAAATTAATAGCTGGTCTTTTAGATACAAAAGAAGGAGAGCAAGGAATCATTACATTACTACGTAGTGCATGTACTCTTCAACTTGGAGAAATCCAGTTTAACTACTTAGATAACAAAACTTTAATAGAAGCACAAAAACACCCTGAGCAATACCGTGACCTAATAGTTCGTGTTGCCGGATACAGTGCATTCTTTGTTGAGTTATGTAAAGATGTTCAAGATGAGATAATCAGTAGAACTGTACTTACACACTTTTAATTAAAGTTAGTGTAGAACTTCAAAGTAATTAAATTAAATTTTATAAGATCTATAATCTACATATTAATATGTAGATTATAGATTTCATTTAAAATCAAAGTAAATGAAGCTGGAGAATGAAGAATATGAGTAATGGAAATTTAGGTATAATGGAACGAAAAGCAAGAATTTTTAACATTCAAAAGTATAATATGTATGATGGAGATGGTATAAGAACATTAGTATTTTTTCAAGGATGTCCACTTCGTTGTAAATGGTGTGCAAATCCTGAGGGACTTATTAAACAGCATAGAGTTATGCTTAAAACTAATTTATGTGTCAATTGTGGTGACTGCGTTCCTGTTTGTCCAGTTGGAATACATAGCATCTCAAAAGAAACTCTAAAGCATGAAGTTAATCGTGATATAGAGTGTATAGGGTGCGGGAAGTGTGAAGATGCTTGTCTTAAATCAGCTTTATCAATAGTAGGAGAAATAAAAACTATATCAGAACTTCTAGAAATTATAGAAGAAGATAGAACTTTTTATGAAATGTCTGGTGGCGGAGTTACATTAGGTGGTGGTGAAGTTTTAATGCAGCCTGAAGCAGCTTGTAGCTTACTAATGGCCTGTCAGCAGGAAGGTATAAATACTGCAATTGAAACTTGTGGTTATGCAAAACTAGAATCAGTACTTAAAGTTGCAGAGTTTACAGATTTATTTTTGTTCGATATTAAACATATGGATTCTGATACACACCTTGAATTAACAGGCGTTAGAAATGAACAGATTTTAGAAAATCTACAAGAGCTTCTTCGTCTCAAATATAATGTAAAAATCCGCATGCCTTTAGGAAAAGGGGTTAATGATTCTAATGAAGATAATGAAAGATTTATTGAATTTTTAAAACCATATAAAGAGCATAAGAAACTTAGAGGAGTTTATTTACTTCCGG
>CAYYWN010000200.1:0-4723 GCA_964474485.1 uncultured Clostridium sp.
GAAAGGATAGAAAGACATAAGGAGTGTAGAAATCATAAATGGACAACTTATGAAGGATTTAAAAACTTACATATAGCGGTTAAAGAAAATAAAAAGCCCTATATACTTTTAGATTGCGTAACAGTAATGATGACAAACTTACTTTTTGATAGGGAAGAAAACTTGGAAGAAAATATTTCTCGTGAAACCTTAGATTTAATATATAGGGATATAGAAAATGAATTCAGCATTCTTTTAGATGAAGTAAGAAAAGGAAATAGTAATTTGATTATGGTAACTAATGAAGTTGGCATGGGTCTTGTACCAGAATATAAATTAGGAAGAATATTTAGAGATTTTGCGGGGTGGATAAATCAATTTTTAGCTAAAAATAGTGAAGAGGTTTATTTAGTTACTTGTGGAATATCTTTAAAAATAAAATAATAATAGGATGTGTGTAGTTTTATGGAAGAAGTAAAAAGCTTTTTACTTATGATACAATTTATGACAAGGATACCTATAAATAAAGCTCTCCCTTGTGCAAACAAAAACTTCAAGAAGGCTTCAGCTTATATACCTTTGATTGGTATAATAGTTGGAATGTCACAATTTATAGTTTATAAGTTGTTATTCAATTTAATACCTGTAGAGTTTTTGTCTGTAATTATGATAATAGTATATGTGTTTATAACAGGTGGATTCCATCTAGATGGTCTTGGTGATACCTGTGATGGCTTTTTTGCATTTAAAGGTGGAAAAGATAAGATAATAGAAATAATGAAGGACAGTAGGGTAGGTACCTATTCCACTATAGCTGTAATTATAGATATTTTAATTAGATATATTGCTTATGTTAAAATAATAAATATAAATAGTGGATATATAATAATTTTAGCACCGTTTATGGGAAGGATAGCTCTTGCTCTTTTAGCATATATCGGTAAGGGTGCTAAAGAAGAAGGATCAGGAAATCTTATTATAAATAATATTTCAAATAGAGAGATTGGAATAATATTTATAATATTTATGGTATTTTCTTATGTGACTAGTGAATATTTACACGTCACTTATGAGATTTTATTGCTTGGTATATCCTGTATAATTACTTTGTTATTTTATAAGCTATGCAAAGATAAAATTGAAGGTATAACAGGAGATAATTTAGGTGCCATTAACGAAATAGTAGAACTAATGGCTCTAATGTTTTTACTGTCGATATAGAGATAAGGATATTCTTTAACAGAATGTTTTTAAAGCTAGATTTTGTTGGTATGATTAGCTTGCAAAGGTTTTTTCAAAAATTTCGTCAAAAATTAGTTTTTAAAAAATATTCTCAATTATATTTGTGGCCCTTTTCACCATATCATCATTAACGTGAGAATAGGTTCTCATAGTTTGTTCTACATCATGTCCTAGAATTTGAGCAACAGTTTTAAAATCTATACCATTACTTATTAACGTAGTAGCATAAGTATGTCTTAATTCATGTATACTTATTCCAGCTAATTTCTGTAACTTTACATCAACCTTTTTTTCTAAACATTTTGTGGTGAAGGATATAACCCTATTGTATATATCAGTAGGGTTTTCTTTTTTATACTTTTTTAACTCATTTATAAAGTTATTTGATACTGGGATAGTCCTATAAGAGTTTTTACTCTTTAAGGTTCCAAAATTATAGTTATTTTGGCTTAGGACTTTTCATTGTTTATTCACATCAATAATATGGTTATTAAAATCAATATCATTCAAGGTAAGGCTCGCTATTTCACCAACACGCATACCCGTATTTTCAGCTATAAA
The DNA here is from genome assembly GCA_964474485.1 of uncultured Clostridium sp. Taxonomy (GTDB): domain Bacteria; phylum Bacillota; class Clostridia; order Clostridiales; family Clostridiaceae; genus Clostridium_L. Next base: position 1,783 of record CAYYWN010000200.1, read on the forward strand.
AACAACTATATAATATTTATTATCCTCTAAGTTTAATAATAATGATTCCAATTCCTTTTTAGTTAATGCTTTTTTATTAATTTCACCTTTATCAGCTGGAAGTTTTAGTTTTTCAATAGGAAGTTCAATATTAAAATTTAAGTCTTCTACTAAATATCTTTAACTTTGTTAGATACACATTCATTGAACTTCTCTTTACCCCTCTTTTTATAAAATCATCTACAACATTCTGTATATCATATAATTTTATATTTTGCACGGGTATATTATCTAATTTATTAAACTTAGATAAGGCATATATAAATCCTAAAACAGTATTATATTCCCTATATAAAATTATATGATTTAAATAAATTTGACTTAATTCTTTAAAAGTTCCATCAACTGACTTTGAATTTGAGTTATTTTTAACATTAGATTCTAGTTCTTTTAATGTTGTTTTTATAAAATCTTTAGCGTCCTTTTGGGTTTTAAAACCTTGTTTACTTTTTTGTTTCCACTGTCCTAAATTATTTTTATAAGAAATTATGTACTGCCAACCCTTATCTTTTTTTCTATAAGTAATGTTATTATCCAAAATATATCACTCTTTTTTTATTTATATTTACACTAAAAATCTGTAAACATTTATCATTAGAAGTATTCTGCAACCCCGAGAGGGTCAAAATACACTACATAGTTATCTATCTCATAATAGATGTTAAGCGAGGATTTAAGAAACACTTTACAGGATTTTATAGAAGAAGCTGAAAGGCAAGAAAAATATGCCCAAGCCTTAGAGGATTATATTCAAGCAATAGTCAATAAATGCGAATTAATATTTAGATCTGAACCCATGACAGCGGTAGGAAGGGCAACAATTAGTGAGATTATAGAGGAATACAAGGAGTCTATTTAAATGGCAACTCAAAAAGTAACTATAAAAATGGCACAAGAAATTAATGAAATGTATGATGATGGGATGATATTAAAAGAAATAGCCGAAGAAAAAGGGCTAAGTATAACTACGATTGGTAGGTATGTATAGAACTCACGTACTAAAGGTACTAGGTCTTTTAAATAGGAGGAACAAGCATGACACAAAGAAGAATGTTTAGTTTAAAAATTATAGATACAGATATATTTTTAGATATGCCAACAAGTTCACAGGTCCTATACTTCCATTTGTCCATGAGGGCGGATGATGACGATCTAAAAATATTAATAGCGAAACAGTTTATAATCCTGTTCGAAAGTGGCATATGTGTTATAAAGCATTGGAGAATACACAACTATATACAAAGTGATAGATATAACAAAACCTTATACAACGAAGAGAAAGCAATGCTTACAGACAATAACGGGCGTTATGAAATGGATACAGAATGTATACAAGATATAACCAAAATGGATACACAGGTAAGGATAGATTAGATATAGAACCAACATAGCTCGATATGATGACTTAACTATAACAAAGTTTTGGCATTAGGAATGCTGAACTGCACTATAAGTAACAGAGGCCTTTTATTAGTATTGGGGTAATCTACTATAATTTTACTTTAGGGGTACACTTTTACGCAAAAGGATTAGGGTTTTGTGTAAGGGTTTAGGGAACAATGATAACTACTGGAGTCTATTCAATTAGTTATGCAATATATAAAATGTATAAAAAAATATTTTAGTATAAAAATAAATAGGTAGCATATTAGAAAAGACATCATATGAAGTGAGGTGTGATAATTGAAAAGAAAAAAATTTCTAAGAAACATTTTTTTTGTAAGTACAATTGTTTTTATATTTAGTATATGTGAATATACTGTAAAATCAGCTTCAAAGGTTGATTCTAATAAAAATCTTGTTATATTAGTAGATCTTAGTGAACAAAGACTTTATTTGATAGAGACAGAGAAAAATATAATTTTAAAAGAATACAGTATAGCTGGTGGTAAACCAGAAACACCTTCTCCAATAGGTACATGGAAAGTCGTTGGTATGGATAAATGGGGTGGAGAGTTTGGTACTAGGTGGCTTGGATTAAATGTGCCTTGGGGGAAGTTTGGAATTCATGGGACAAATAAACCGGGAACAATTGGTTCTGAAGCTTCTCATGGTTGTATTAGAATGTTTAATAAAGATATTGAGGAATTATATGAGTATGTGAATCATGGAATGACAGTAATTATATATGCAGGACCAAATGATCCCTTTGAAAATGGATTGAAAACTCTAAAGCCTGGAAATAGGGGATCAGCTATTTTAGAGGTACAAAGAAAGATGAAAGAGAAAGGGTATTATCCAGGAGATTTAGACGGTATATATGGGGATGATATGAAACAATATGTAATAAAATTTAGAAAAGACAATAACCTTACAATTAGCCATAATATAGACTATGAATTTTATGAAAAGCTTGGAATAAGGTTGGTAGATTGAAAAGTATAAAGAGATTAATCTTAATTTTAAAAATTGAGATTAAATTTATTTTTTACATTATGTATTAATAAAAATAAATAACAAATTAAAATACCGTATTATTCAAAACTGAATTTTACGGTGTTTTACGTCGCAATTCAAACAAATTGAGTACCTCTAATAACTAATCTAGCTATTTCTATATTTAAACTGTACTACAGTATTAATATTATAGTACTAGAGTAGGTGGATATGCAAACTAATAAAGACAAGTTTGTGAATTATTGCAAATATCTAATGGACTATGTACTCAGAAAATAAAGATGTTGTTGAGAGTAATGAAGAAAAATTAAAAGCTGCCGTTGAGGAATTCAAAAAGATCAGGAATTCCGACTGACAGCCCGATAAGGAGGAGGTGAAGTAATGGCAGCGAACAATATGCGGGACATCAAACGGAGAATACGAAGCGTCAACAGCATGGAGCATATCACAAAGGCGATGAAGCTTGTTTCTGCAGCCAAACTGAGAAAGGCCAAAAACACCTTTG
>CAYYWN010000201.1:0-4714 GCA_964474485.1 uncultured Clostridium sp.
TAAGGAAACGGAAACTGTTATTAATCCAAAAGAAAATTGGTATGATCCAATGACTCAATCAGAGCTTCCTTGGGATAACTTAGGTGTTCCACATGGTAGTCATTGTACAGGGACAATACTTGGTCAAGAATCAAATGGAGATAATACAATAGGTGTAGCACCAGGGGCAAAATGGATTGCAGCAAAGGCATTTACAGATAAGGGAGGACAACAAGTTCATTTATTAGCAGGTGCACAGTGGTTTCTTGCACCTGGTGGAAAAGCAGAAAAAGCTCCAAACATAATAAATAATTCTTGGGGTGGATCTGCAGGAGTAAGTCCTTGGTTTAAAGATGTAATAGCAGCTTGGAGAGCTGCTGGTATATTACCAGTTTTCGCAGCGGGAAATCAAAAAAAAGGGGAACCTAAACCATGGCCTGGTTCAATTCAAAATCCATCAAATTTGCCAGGAAGCTTTGCAGTGGCAGCTGTTGATGTTAATAATAAAAGAGGTGATTTCTCAAAACTTGGACCTTCACCATGGGATCCTAAAATAATTAAGCCAGAAATATCTGCTCCCGGAGTAAATATTCGGTCTTCTGTTGTAGGTGGATATGAAGGAGGTTGGAATGGTACTTCTATGGCTGCTCCACACGTATCAGGGATAGCAGCATTAATGAAATCGGCAAATTTTTCTTTAACAGTAGACGAAATTGAAACTATACTTAAAGAAACAGCAATAAAATTAACGGATAATGAATATACAGAGTCTCCAAATATGGGATATGGATTTGGATTAGTTAATGCCTATGATACAGTATCGAAGGTTTTAGGTACAGGCACTGGAATAATAGAAGGACAGGTTGTAACATCGGGAGAAGACAAAATACCGCCAACAGTAATTCATGAACAATTGTCAGAAGTACCTGTAGGATTAGATGCAACTATAATAGCAGATATAAAAGATAATGTTTCAGTAATCAGTGCTAAGTTATTAGTAAAAAATGCTGAAATGAGTAACTGGCAAGAGATAGATATGAAAATTAAAGATGGAAATGCAATAAAAGGTACTTATGAGGCTGTTATTCCTGGCCATTTAGTTATTACAACTGGTTTGGATTATAAAATCGTTGCTATAGATTATGGTGATAATATTTTTACAACTGATAATTATAAACTTAGTGTAATGTTTGGAATAAAGCCAGATAAGTATAGTAATGACCTTGAAACTGATATTAAAGGATTTAATTTATCTGGTGACTTTGAGTGGGGAGCTCCAACATCAATGTCAGGGCCTAAAGCATTAAGTGGAACAAAAGTAATAGGAACAAAGCTAAAATCCTATGATGTAACGCCTAATATAGTTAGTGAAGTATTATTACCTCCACTTGATTTAAGAGATAGCACATCAAAATCAGCTAGCTTAAGAATGTCAGAGTGGAATGATATATCAAGCTTTCATAATGCACAAATGCTTATATCAACAGATGAAGGGTCTACATGGAAGGAATTAAGAAAGGTCTCGGGTTCAAATAGAGATTGGCATGAGGTCTATATAGATCTTGGGTCTTATATAGGAAGTGAAAAGCCAGTACAAATAAAATTTGAATTTTCTACAATATCTAAGTATAGTGGATTTAGTATAGGCTGGTATTTTGATAATTTAAAGCTTGTTGGGGAGGATAAAAAGGCCCCAGAAGTTCCAACAAAACTTATAGCAGAAAAAAGCATATCAGGTGTATCTTTAACTTGGAACAAGAGTATTGATGAGGATTTAAAACAATATAATGTGTATCGGTCATCTACATCAGGTGGACCTTACACGAAGGTTACCACTACAACAAATACTTTTTATACAGATACTGATGTGAAAACAGGGGAGTATTACTATGTTATTACGTCAAGTGATTTTACTGGAAATGAAAGTGATTATTCTAACGAAGCAGAAATTGATTATAAAGAGGTAGAAAAAATATTTTACGAAGATTTTGAAAAGGATAATGGGGGATTTACAACAGGGCTTTTATCGGAATCGGATAAAGTGAATAGCTGGGAATGGGGAGTGCCGATAGCGGGGCCAAAGGTTGCGTTAACTGGGACTAAGGTATGGTCAACTAATTATTGTTATGACCATAATGGATACTTAGATACACCATCCATAAGTCTCCCAGCTGACGAAGAGGCAGTTTTATTAGTTGATCAGTGGCTCCATATATATAAATATGATTATGAAGAAACAGAGGACTTTGCTAATATTCAGATATCAGAAGATGATGGGGTAACTTGGACCATTTTAAAAGATAGAATGATGGGTTCTAAGAAATGGGAAACTGTTACATTAGATTTATCAGAGTATAAAGGAAAAACAGTTAAGGTTAGATTCTATCTTTATTCTAAGAATGTAATGGGTGCACCAGGATGGTATATAGATTCAGTAATGGTACTTAAAAAGTCAGATGCTACAAATTATAAATCAGATTTAGAGTCTATAAATAAATTAAACCTAAATTCTTTAAATAAGTTAGATTTAAACAAAGAAGTTAAGGATGATGAGAATATAAAGAGTTTTTTACCAGTACATGCAGTTGTTACAATATTAGAAACTGGTAGAAGTGTAAAGACTGACCTTGCTACTGGAGGGTTTACAATTACACATGCTGGAAATAAAGAGGGAGAAAGCTATACACTTAGAGCTGTTTCTTACGGTTATTATCCAAAGGAAATGAAAGTATCTCTTAAACCAGGAGAAACTATAACAGAGGTAATTAAGCTGGATCCTATTAAACAGGGGAACATTACAGGAAAGGTAATAGATAAAGCTAGCAATACAGCGATTGCTAATGCTACGGTGAAGGTACTTGAAGATTCAAATATTGAAAGTGTTGTAACAGATGAAGAAGGTAATTTTAAGATAAATGGAGTATTTGCAGGAGAATACACTTTAAGGGTAATAAGTAGAGACTTCTATACAGAAAATATTAAGGTCACTATAGAAGGGGAAAAAGATAATTTAGTAAATGTAGATATGAAAAGGTTTATTGGTGTTGAAAATGAAATAGCCTATGATGATGGTACAAAAGAAAACTCAACGGTATTTGTTAATGCTGGAGTAGGTTTTGGTGTTAGATTTACTCCAAAAGCTTATGGTAGAGTTAAGGCAGCTAATATTTTCTTTGTAGATGATCATAAAAAGGCACTAGGAAATAAAATCGGGATATCAATAGTATATATTGATAAAAAAGGAAAAATAAATGAAGTAGGGGACTTAAAAGAGATAACAGTAAATAGAGGACAGTGGAATAAGATAGACTTACTAGATTATGATTTTGCTACAGATAAAGACTTTTATATAGTGACAAAGCAGTTATATGAAGGATCACAATCTCCAGCCATAGGTATAGATAAAGATAGCACAGAAAATGATAGATCCTATGTATATACTGGTGGACTTACACCTATTGCAGATTATGAGATTAGTGGTGGAATGATGATTAGAGCCATTATGGATTATGAGGTAGAGGCACCAAAAGAAGAGGTGAACACTCCAAAGATAACTAACCTTAAGGAATTAAACTATACTAATAAAGATAATATAACCCTTGAAGGTAATATGAATGTTGATGGAAAGGTAAATGTATTTGTAAATGATGTAAAAGTTACAACTATTGATACTGAAAATAAGATATTTAGTTCAAATGTAAAAGTTAAAGAAGGAGAAAACATTATCACAATAAATGGTGAAGCAGATGGAAAAACTTCAAATATGTCATCAATAATTAAAGTAATAGGGGACACCGCATCACCAGAAGTTACAGTAGAAGTACCTGTAGATAGTGACTTAATTAATAAAGCTACTATTGAAATTACAGGTAATGCAAAGGATAATAATCTTAAAAATGTAACAGTTAATGAAAAAGAAGTTATTGTAGATGAAAAGGGTAATTTTAATATAAGTATACCAGCAGTAAGTGGCGAAAATATAATTATAGTGACAGCCACAGACCTTGCAGAAAATAAAACTACAGTAACAAAGAAGGTTAATGTAGTAAATGCTACAGTAACCACACCTGAAATTACAAACTTAAAAGAAGTAAATTATATAAATAAAGATAGTGTGACACTTGAAGGTAAAATGAATGTAGAGGGAAAAGTTAATGTATTTGTAAATGATGAAAAGACAGCAACTGTTGATACTAAGGATAAGCTATTTACAGTAAATTTAGAGCTTAAAGAAGGAATAAATACTATTACAATAAGTGGCGAAGAAAGTGGAATTAAAACTACGTTGTCAACACCAATTAAAGTAATAGTTGATAAGACATCTCCAGAAGTTACAGTAGAGATGCCAAAGGATAGTGAGGTAAAAAATAAAGACTTTATAGAAGTTACAGGTACTGCAAAAGACAACAACCTAGATAAGATAACAGTTAATGGGAATGAAGTGGAGATAGATAAGGATGGTAACTTTAAGATAACTCTTAAAGTATTAGAAGGTGAAAATACTATTACAGCAATTGCTAAAGATCTAGCAGGAAATGAGACTATTGTAACAAAGAAAATTACTATAATAAGAGAAATTAAAACTCCAGAGACTGAAGAGCCAGTAATCAAAGATCCAAAAGAGGATACTCCAAAGGTTGATGCTTCAAAAACTGAGACACCAAAAGCTAATACTCCGAAAACTACAACCACAAAAAGTAAACTTGTAAAGACAGGAAGTTTAGTAAACACACCA
>CAYYWN010000202.1:0-4699 GCA_964474485.1 uncultured Clostridium sp.
AAAATAAATTGTATAAAGATTTAAAGTAGTATTTCTTTGCAAAACTAGCTTCTACAGAGGTATACCTATTCGTACTACCTTCTTTATATGTACATAACTTACCACCATAGTCCATGTATAAATCATATCTTCTTCATCTTAAGTATAAATAAATAGATGAAGACTTTAATTCTCCACCTTTTAATTCATATGAATTCATCTTTTTTATTTTATAAGCTTATTAAAATACACATCTAATTGTTATATATATTTTAAATATATATCCAAGGTTTTATCTAATTCCTCAATGACTAAAGCAATAAAATCTTTACTATTATTCGTAGTATGTGCCTTATCTAATGCACTATAATATTTTAATCTATTTTCTGCTTTGATTATTATTTGAATTAAGGTTGAATCTCCTTGATCCACGTCTATATAGTGTACCTTCAAGTTGCTATTTACTTTTAACGCATACTTACCTGATAAATATCCTTCATAATGTGGAAGTACCTTCACAACATTACCCTCTGCTTGAAGAGTAACATTAACTATTTCTTCTTGGTCATCTTGTACAATTATATTATCTATAATTGAGGTTTCATCTACAAAATTATTTAAAATTATAACCTATCCACTATACCTACTCCAAACTTATGGTACATTTAGTACTTAAAGTCATTCCAATTTACTGGGGTAGTTTTTCCATTTTGCCAATCTTCTTTTGTAATGCCATAACCAACTGCATCATATGGTTTTCCATCTCGACCTACCCATGCTTTTCGATGGTGTGCTTCTTTAGCAAAGCCACACTTATGGAATACACATCTCATGGCATAATTATCCTGCCTTGTAATAGCTTCTATCCTGTTCTTATCAGAGTAGTTATTAAATATATACTCAACCAACAAGTTGACAGTACTTGTCCCAATTCCCACGCCTTTGTACTTGCTCGAAATTCTTATATCAAACATCGGGGTACTATCTTGTAAATCATAAAGCCTTATCATTCCCACTTTTGTATCCTGGTCTAAAATAACCCAAAATGTTTTACATTCATCTCCAGTATAATACTGATTTTCATAGCTCGCTCTAATCCTTTCTGGCTTGGGGTTAGGTGTTCCATAAAATTCCCAAGTATCTGATGTTAAAAATTCTACAAGTGTATCAATTTCATCTTTAAATTCTTCAAATCGTATTTTCATTCTCTTTTCTCCTATTGGATTTATTTATAATATTTTACTATTATATATTTATTTGATTATATTTCATATTAACCCCAATTTCAACTGTTTACTAAAATATCAGTGGTAAAGTACTTAAATATTGTTTCATGTTTAAAATGATTTTAACCTCTTATCTTAATTTGATCATCTTTTCTTTCTATATTTATACTAATCCTATTAGCTCTTAATAATTAGAATTCACAAAATATAATTCTATGATCAGCTATAAAGCCTGATTTTTCTAAAGTTTTTTTAGATATAATGTTTTTTACATCACAACAAACCATTGGAATTAAATTTTTGCTATAGCAATGTTCTTTTAACTTAACATTAATATAAGTTCCTATTCCATTTCTACGATATTTTTCAACCACATGCATACCTATATCACCATATTTTTCTCCATGTGTCTTAATTATTCTAAATTCTCCAATTCCAAGTAAGTTGTCATTATCATATAATACAAATAACTGATCATTATCTATTAACTCCTCATAATATCCCTCAAACGCCGGATCACATTTATTTTTTATTTCATCTATATCTTGTCTTTGAGCTAATCTAAAAGATAGCTTTGAAAAACTATTTAATTCATATCGTACTTTTTCATTATCTGTAAATAGATATGAATCTACAGTTATACTTTTTTGATAGTCAAGACATAACGCAATAAATTCTGGTTCTTTTGTAGAAACCCCCGCTTTTTCTACTATCTCACTTGTAATAATATATTTAAAAATTTCTTCTACATTCATGTAGTATTCTTTAGAAACATAAAACTGTACTAATATTTTACGTGAATTTACACAAAAGTGCCCTGCAGCTTTACCATTGAACAAAATTTCATAACATTTTGAATTGGTTACTTCGACATTCTGCCAAAAACCATCTATTGGAGTTTTTAAACCCTCAATATACTCACTTTTTAGTTTACTTGCTGCTTCCTTGGCTTTAACTTCTATAATTTCAATCATTTCATCTATCTCCTATCCAAATAAATTTATTTTTCTAATAAATTTTCATTTAGCAATGCTAATAGTATATGATCCTCTCATTTCCCATTTATTTTTTGATGTTTTTCACATATTCCTTCATGTTTGAAATTCAATTTTTCAAGCACTCTAAAAGATGAATTATTACTTGGCATTACAGTAGCTTCAATTCTATGTAGCTTATATTCATTAAAGTAAATTCTCGCAGATTATCTCCCCCTTGTTCGTATGAACCTTAAAATCTACTTTTTATAATTTATATAGTATGTGTCATATGGCTCTTCCAAGACATATCCTAGCTTTTGTGCTAAATTAACAGAATCCATATTAGCTGCATCCCAATTAGGATATTTCCCTCTATCAAGACAGTCTAAAATTAATGCAGAAGATGCTACAGTAGCTAATCCCTTTCTCCTATGATCTGGATGTGTATCAATTTCAATCTCAATTCCGTCATCATAAACACTATATGAAGATGCTCCACAGACTACCTGTCCATTGTGTAAAATACAATAGCCTACACCTTTATTTATATAATCATCTAAGGACTCGAACTGACTTGTAAAATCTTCTGAAAGTTTATGAAAAGATGGTTCATGTACAATAGATGAATCTATTTTTTTAAGCTCATAGCCTTCTGATATTGTTGATAAAAAAACTTGCATATGATTGCGATCAAGATACTTAACATTCTTTTTAAAGGCATACCGTTGAAATTTTTCTATGCGACCTTCATGAATAGTTTCTATAAGATTTTTCCATTCATCAGTATTGACAATCACCAAAACATTTTCTGTAAGGTTATATAGTAACTCTTCAGCAGCCTTTGCATTGGGATCACCAGCATAGAATACAAATATACCAACTGATATTTGTGCAACTGTAGGATTTTCAAAGTCATCAGCCCAAGCAGTTCCCATATGTCCTTGAAGGCACGAAAGAATCATAGTATCATTCATATTTTTAAACATAGGAAATAGTTTTCTTCTTGAATTAATATCCATTTCATAAATCATTAAAATTCCTTCTTTCTTTATTCAGTATTATGTTTACGTGTTTTCTTTTTATAATAAACTAATGCTCTTGGAATATTTAGTGTTCTGCACATTGCGCTGATAGTGTATTTATGCTTATTAGCTAGTATAATCTCTATTTCACTTACTATTGTATCATTTTTATCTGGATCAGTATTAAAGGTTATTATATTCCATTAACCAACAATCTTGTAAATTCCCTTCATGCAATTCATGATTAGGAAGTATTTTTATCTTTTTAAACCCACTTTTTTCATAACAAGCAATTGCTCTCTTATTTCTAGATTGCAGGGCTAATACTATCTTCTGCACATCCATTTCTGTTACTAAAAACCTTACAATTTCTTTCATTAACATTGTCCCAATGCCTTGTTCCCAATATTTAGTTTCTCCAATAAATTGATCTGGTCCATAAATAATGCTATGAATATCGGTGTAACCATATTCTTCATATTGCTCTTCACCAATACGATAAAATTTGATATAACCAATAGGCTCATCTAAGTACTCAATTATACATCTTGTTTTCTTACTACTAGTATAGAATTTCTTTTCCACCATATTTTCATCATATATATTGTCTCTTCCTTCATAATGTTCAAGAACTTGCTATCTGAAAGCCATTTTACTAGAAACTTCTTGTCTGCGTGTTCCAAACTACGAATAATTAATTCTCCTGTTTTACAAAATATCATTACTATTTTCCTCCCTATTCTTAATTATAGTTATTATTAACAAAAAACATTTGATTTTTTTTTATGATTTTTTTATTAATACTATCAAAAGTAATTTTAAAATAAGTTAATAACTCTAGTCGTGCAAATTTTATATCTTGATTTCCACTATTCTTTTTAAATTGTTGCACTTTTGTTTTTTAATTGTTAGCAGCAAGAAGATTTATGTGTCTTTAGGATTCTAATGTATATTATAAATTATATATTTAATATCTGCAGCTGAAACTACGTTGTATTCATATACTACGGCGGGGAAACAAAATACCTATGAAAGTATACTTCATGATGAAGGTTTTGTTAAAGTTTTTTATAAAGCTTTAAAAGATGCCACTATGGATAATTTCAACAGAATATTTATGACAGTGGTAAGTCTTATAATACTAGATGACTTAACTAGTGGATTTAATATAACTAGGAACTATACTTTAATTGTAGTTGGCAAAGAAGATATTTATACCGTAGAGATATAATAGATACTGTAATTCGTGAAATACCTTTATCCGCTTCCGCTATTAATAAAGTAGTTGCCCACTTTTACTTGACTCAAACTTCTAAGTTCATAAAGTAGATTACATTAGCTTTCTGTGATATAATTTTATTACTACTATAAAAGGAGTTGTTACTAATGGAAAATAAAATTTATGATTTACTTGAAAAAATGTACGCAGACTTTAATGAGCGTTTTATAGGTTTAGAAAAAACTACTTCCGAAATAAAATCTCAAGTAAATAATA
>CAYYWN010000203.1:0-4696 GCA_964474485.1 uncultured Clostridium sp.
TTTTCACAATTTAGTACCTCTTTTATAAATTCTTCATCCAGTGTTTTTATTTTACCATTGTAATATAATATTTTATTTAGATCCTCTCCTTCTAAATCTAAGATAGGATAAAGAAACCCTTGTATTGGAGCATTTAAATCTAAAATAACATCTAAGTTAGAGCTTTCTTTAAAGCTTTTACTTTCATAATCAAATTTCAAAGATTTTTTAGGTGGAATTACTCTATTTATAGATACTAAAATAAAACTAGGATTCTCATCTAATAAAGAATTTTTGTCTATAGTATACCTACCTTTTAATATATTTATAGTTATATCAGTTTCATATATACAGTTTTCATATATCTTCTTTACTAAAACATCCATATTATCCTCTTCAATATCTTGATTCAATAAATTAAGAAGTATATTTTGAGTACTTAATTCTTCTTTTTCAATAAAATCAAGTTGGAATAACTTTTCATCTATATTGCCTGTTAATAATTTTTTAAAATTATTTATATATAACTTTTGAACTTCTTCCTCAATTTTGTTAAAATCTTTTTTTTCACTAAATATTATCTTTCCACTATCTTTTTTAAAGTAACAACTATATATCTCTTCTAGTTTTAAGATATTGCTATTAGACTTTATATTTTTCTTTATAACTGCTATCTGCTTTTTATCCATATATGCCCCCTAAGTATTAGTTTTCTTAGATATTATTTATTAGAAAAAATAATATCTAAGAATTCTTCTTCTATAAGAAGATTATATTTTCCTTGCCTATAGGCCTCAACTAATTGTTTCTTTTCATCCATCTTTGCATGAATTATTCTTTCTTTTAAGTCTTGTGGGAACTCTACATATACTCCTAAAGCTTTCATATCCTTATCAAAAAACATAAATGTTGGAATCCTTGCTTCACCTAGATTTTCTTCTAGAAACTTTTCATTTCCTACCCTTTTAAATATATATATTGATATATTAGAATTTATCTCTTGAAACCTTTTTAACATAGGTAAGGATACATTACAGTCAGGACAATATCCTTCACTAAATGCTATAACATTTATATTTCTATCTAATTCCTTTAGTTTGAGGATATTCCTGTCACTTACAAACGTCTTATCATATATATCCACATGTTCTTTTGTAGACGACTCCATATATTGTTCATAGCTTAAAGCTTTACTTAAATCTACCAATTTTAAAACCTCCTAAGTTTTAATTCTTGTTACAACTTAATTTACATATGACGAAAAAGTATATACACTATGATTATTATAATTAAAATATTTTATACACTATATAATTCTAATAAAGTCTTAAAAGTCCTTCTTTGTTGATTATAAATGAGCAAAAAAATAAAGAACAGAATTTCTGTTCTTTAAGGTGAAATGAACATGTGTAAATATTGTTAATTTATTAACAGCCTTAAGTTTATTTTATCATATTTTTGTAAAAATACAAGTGTTTTATTTTTATTTTATGTTTTATGTTTTATATTAAACTTTATTTTATTCATATATCTAAATTTTATATTATTTATACTTAATTAATGTTATAATAGTAAACGTGCTGATTTGATACATAAATAACACTATCTTTAAATTTATTAATTAGATTTTGACTTGTAATAATTTTTATTATATAATAGAACTAATCAAATAATAAGGATGGTGCACAATGGATAATATAACAGCTATTTTTAAAGAAAAAAAATTAAAATTAACCCCTCAGAGGATTGCTGTTTATAAATATCTTCAATCTACTCATGAGCACCCATCGGCTGAAGCTATATATAAATCACTTCAACCATCCTATCCTACAATGAGCTTAGCCACCGTTTACAAAGCCTTAAAAACTTTAGTAGAAGTTGGACTTGTTCAAGAACTTAATGTAGGTGAAGGAAACTTTAGGTATGATGGACGAATTGGAACACATCCTCACATTCAATGCATGTGTTGTAGTCGAGTGGATGATATAGAAGGTATAACTTTTGACGAACTTAACGACACCATAAAGCCCTATACAAATTACGATATAGTAACTAATAGGTTATATTTTTATGGATTATGTGCTAAGTGTAAACAAGAAAATGAATAGTAATTATTTTGCTGTCTGTTCTAATTAAACATGACTACTCCTAACTTTTAGGGGTAGTCATTATTTTATATCATAATATTTACTCTTAATAGAAATTTTTAAGGTTATCATCAATTAAAATATATACGACATCAATAATCTTCTCATTATAATGTGTAATTAATAAGTGTCTCTTATTATCTTTATCCATTCATCTCCACTGTATTTACCCCTTAATATATTATATATTTCTGATTTAACTTCATTTCTTATTTTAGGAGGCAAGCTATATATATATGGTATATTACTCATATTGCTGGAAATTATATCACTTTTTAAATTAGAATTTATTAAATGATTATCTTCCATAGCCTTTATATTACCTGTAACAAATCCTTGCTCTGATATCTTCATCTGGAATTCATCACTATAAATAAACTTCATAAATTCCATTGTAGCTTCTTGGTTTTTAGAATTATTTGCAACTGCAATTAATGCCTCTATAAACACCACTGGACTCTTTTCTTTCCCTATAAGTTTATAGTTACTTAATATTTTAGTATTTACTCCTTCTTCATCTTTACTATAAGATGATGCAACAATGGCCATAGGATATCTACCATTATCAATATAACTTAATATTTCTTTACCTTCCATTTTAAATATGTCATTAGTTAAATACCCACCTTTAGTTAATTTATTTAATTCATCTAAAACTGTTTGAATATCTTTAAACTTATTATATTTTTCAGCATTTCCTTCATAAATATGTTCTAATTCTTTTTTATCAACTAAATTATTTTCTAGTAATACACTTATTATCTCCATAGTATCAATAGTCTCGGGTGCTACAATGGGTATTTTAAGATCCTTAGTATTTATAAACTTTATTAGTTCTTCAAGGGTAGCCTTATTAATTTGCATATCTTTATCATTAAAATACTTTTCATTATATAATATATCAATAGTAAAAGGTAAAATCCCTAATGCAAAGTATTGATCTCCTTTAACCCCATAAGATGTAATTATATTATAAAATCTATTGTTGATATCATTTTTCTTGTAAAATTCATTTAAATCAGCTATAAGTCCTTGGTTACTAAGATCTAACACATTGTTCCTGTTAGTTATAACTAAGTCTATATCTTTAGTATCTTTCAAATATGTATTTATATCTTTTTTATTAATAGGGGTTTTTATATTTATAGTTGTTCCTTCTTTCTGCTCTTTATATGAATCTATAGCAAATTGAATCATCTCTATGGAACCTTCGTCCTTTGTATCAACATATATGTTTATACTATTACTTTCCTTGTCATTATTGCTCTTTTCTTCTTTCTTTAAGACACAGCCAGATAAACTAATTAATAATAAAATCATAGTTATTATATATATATTCTTATGTCTTTTCATATTTTCCTCCCATTATGTAAAAATTATAAAACTCTATATCTTGCAATATTATTATTTTTATCATATTCTGAAGTCATTTCAAATATATTTTATGTATAAGAGATAAATATATTTTTAGGTTCATATAATTAAAAGAGGTGGCTTCATGAGGTCAAGAATATTTACATTTAAAAAAAGTTACTTGATATATATTTTTGTTATAATACTTTCTTTATTAACTATTCTTTACTTTAAGTTAAATGAATCTTCTACAACTTTTATTGCTTTAAAAGATTCGCAAAGTATTAAAGGAGATTTTAATGGATCTGGTGAAGAGGATATACTTTATTCAAAAATTTCTAAAAATAGATACTATCTTCAGATAAATACTAAAAATGAAACTTACTTCTTAAAGCCCTTAAAGAAAATAAATACTTTAGGAGAATACTATCCATATTGGCCTTTAAGGGTTACCACGATGAGTATATCGAAAGATAAAACACCTTCAATATTTACACAATGCTCTCAAAACGGTATGGCTATACAGCATTTATTCTACTGGGATGAACATAAGTTTAAAGATATATATTGTTCAAGTAATAATATAATAGGCTTCTTAGATAATGGCAATAAAAAAACCCCAAAATTTCTATCGGGAAATATAAAAGATGGAGAAATTACTATGTGTTATAATATACTATTTAATAAAGAATTAAAACAGTTTAATTATGACACATCAAATCTTCCCGGAGAAGCTTCAATACTAGGACTTATCTATTATATAGAGAACTTATCTGAAGGTGACTCTAGTAAACCTGATATATTCTATAGTGAATTAATATCTAAAAATATATCTTCTTTAGATCAGCTATCTATGGATGGAACTAACTTTAAGTTTTTAGATGGATTTTTCACTGATACGAATTGGGATAACAAAGATGGACTTTTAGAAATAAAATGGAATATAAACTTTAGTTATACATTAAAATCTAAACAAAATTCAAAAGCTCAATATTGTTTAAGTGTTACATTGAGACCTTGTGAGAAGTATAATAATGAGTTTAAAATTTATTCTATATCTATATTAAATAATTAATTCCATCTCTTTAATTAATCTAAAAAAATAAGGGCCGCTAAAAGCGACCCAAAGGGGGATGGGGGTT
The DNA here is from genome assembly GCA_964474485.1 of uncultured Clostridium sp. Taxonomy (GTDB): domain Bacteria; phylum Bacillota; class Clostridia; order Clostridiales; family Clostridiaceae; genus Clostridium_L. The sequence goes on from CAYYWN010000203.1 coordinate 4,622, forward strand.
TTGTATCGCTAAAAAAATTTAGCTATAGGAGATATATCTCCTATCTCCTTAATATTATTAACATATAAATTTAAA
>CAYYWN010000204.1:0-4694 GCA_964474485.1 uncultured Clostridium sp.
CCAAGCATTGTCTTCGTTATCATTCGTAATCAATCCGGAAGCATTGACATTATCGCTATTTGATTTATAATGGTAAAATAAGTTTTTTATCGGATGTTACATTTCTGATCGTTATCAATGGGGATAACAATCGCTGAAAGAAATTTTCACAAGATAAAAACAGAATAAAATTTTCAAGGGGGAAAATTAATGAATCTTCAAAAAGTGGCTTAGTAACTATTAAAAAGGACAGTAAAGGTCTAGATAAGAAGGTAGTAGGATTGTAGCTACAACTTCAACATAAGCAAAGAATAATTGAGGATATAGAGGGAAATCTTCTAAGGCTAAGTGATGAAAAAAGAAAAGTAGAAGAGAGGTTAAATGTAATAATTGATATACATCAAACATGCATGAAAGAATTAGAAGAAAGCAAATCTGAAAAGCTGAAAATAGACAAAGTGGTAACGGATTTAAGAAATGAAGTTCAATCTGTTACAGTATATAGCAACCAATTAAAGAAAGATTTTGAAGAAATAAAAAAGGAAAGAGAAGAGTTAGAAAAGAAATTAGAATACGAAAAAAATAAAGGGGTTGTAGATAGAATATTTAAAAAGAGAGCTGATAAGTAACAGTAACACTAATATAAAAGGAGTATATTATATAGTAATTAAACTAAAGTTCAACAAATTTTGCGTATTGTTAAGGAGCTTTTTGTAAGACTAACATAAAATTACTTCTTAGTTTAAAATAAATTATCTTAGATAAATTTTTGAGGTTATATTATCTTGGAGGTCTAAAGGAAAATATTTTAATGGTGAAGATTCCAAGAATCTTATGCAAGGGCTATGATTTTTTTATGGAGGTGGATACCTATGAAAGCAGTAGTAAACGAATATTTAGCAATTTTTACTGGTCATAATAAAGGTGGATATTTATATCAAAGGATTTTAAAAAAAACATCCAAGGTTGAATTGGTATCTGCCCCTTGTAAAATATCCTATGGGTGTAGTCAGGCAATTAGATTTAAAGAAGAAGAAATGGAAATTGTTTTAAAAGAAGCCAAAAAATTAAATATAATTCCAAAGGGTGTGTATAAGATAATTCCAAAGGGAAGATTGGAAAATTACGAAAAAGTACAGTGGGAAATCAAGAATTATTAGAAGGACATGATGTCTCTAAGTACATTAACCTTAACTAGAATATTATAGGCAATTATAGCATATTCTTTATTAAAAGTGATAAAAGGGGATTGATTAAAATCAGTACTGGTAATAAAAAAATATTTTACTACGTATCTAACCTTGTAACTGGAACAATTACAATAATAGATGGAAGTTCCAATTCTATAGTGAAAAGTATTTTTGTTGGTAAAAGACCATTTAAGATAGCTATGATGAATAATTATAAGCTTTATATTGCTTGTGACAGAAGTAGAAGTATAGCAATTTTAGACTGTATAAGTGAGGATATAAGAACAATTCGTATATCTAATAATGGAATTATTGAAGTGGATGAGTTAAATCAGAGAATGTTTAGTTCAGACACTTCAGAAATTAGAGTATATGAAATTTCTACAGGTAAGTTGATTAGAAAAATCAAAGGGTTTTCAGCAGTTAGCGGTTTAAAACTTAATAAGGACATGAGTAAATTATATGTATTGGACAGGCTACTTAGTGAGTTTAGAATTTATAGGACAGATGACTTTAGCCTTATATATAGAAGTAATAACCTAGGTATAAATCCTGGATGTATTTTAATATCTAGTGATGATAATACAGTTTATGTAGCAATTGAAGGGGATGACTTTAATTTACATTCATGCTATATATTGAAAATAGATATTGAGTGTAAAAAGGTTACTAAACTATCTCTACCAAATGAATCTTTAGTAGAGGAAATGTTAATTGAAGGAGATACCTTATATGTGGCTAATAAAACTATGAATAGAGTTGAAGTAATAGATATAGAATCATTTAGATTATATGATTTTATTTTAACATCATTACCACAACCTACGGGACTTTGTATAGCAGATGATAATACAAAGCTATTAGTAACAAATAGAAACTGTGGAGGTATAGGAGGCATTGATATAATTGACATTACAAGTAATTGTGTGATTAGTAGCATAAAAATGGATTCATATAATAGTCAGCCATATGATGTAGTAGCGGTTTCACTGGACCTTTCAGATATGGATGATATATCATCAACAGCAATGGATTTAAGTATAGTAGAGTATATTAAAGAACCTATTGTAATAATAACAAAAAAGATATCTTTATATTATGATAAAGATATAAAGTTTCCAAGCATTATTGTAAGGTTATCTCCTAATATGAATTTAAAATATTTTTTAAAAGAAATAAGGTTTGAAAGAGGTTTTATTGTAAATGGCTCTGAAACTAGAACACTAATTTTAGGAAGTCCAGGTTTTTTTAGAGTTCAATTTAAAGTGAGAATTACATATATAATTTATTACGTAGATGTAGTAGGGAAGAAGTATAGCCATAAAGGATTCTTGGAAGAATTTGAAGAAGTAATATTAAGCATTCCCAATCAAGTTCAAAATAAGGAATATGAATTTATATTGGATACCTTTTCTGAATTGTTAAATATGCCAAACATTCTTGACAATGTTATAAGATTTGAGGTTAAAACTTATTTGAATATAAAAGTAGTAGAGGAAGATAAAAATACGCTTCCAGCATTAGAAAGTTCTTCGGAACAATTAAATGGTCAGAAATATTTAGACCCTGTTGAGGATGAGTATAAACCGTTATGTGGATATAATGGAGTTATATTCCCCGAGGGAACAACATTTCCATGGGAAAAAGATGAACTTGCAGAAAATTAAATTTATGATAATGTGAAAAGGTAATAGAGAGAAGTATTTATTTTAGATAAAAATAAAGAGTGTCTAGTAATTTAACGTAAATTACTAGACACTCTTTATATATGAGTAAATTTTAAAGATAGTCATATGTTTAAATACACACATAAGGTGAAAGATATATATGTATATAAAAATATCAACATATATTATGAATAGATATATATACAGATAAAAACATGGATTTAGATAGAAAAATTTGATATATATTAAAACACATTTGAATTATTATAAAATTTGATGTATAAAAGATGATTTAATGTTAAAATGAAATTATAATGTATGATAAAATCATATATTGTATTAAATAGAGCTTATAATATTTGTTATAAGAAGAAATATTGAAATTAATTATGGAAATTTAGATAAAACATTTATATATACTTAAAATTAGTGAAATAAATTATTTTATGAAAAATACTGTATTTTAAAGGTTTTGAAAATTTAAAGGAAAAAGAATTAATTTGAACATTATAAGGAAAGATAATAGAAATAAACTATCCTTATAGAGAAACGGAGGGAATTAATAATAATGGAAAATGGTGTAAAAGTTATCCCCTTAGGCGGACTTGGGGAAATAGGAAAAAATATAACAGCAATTGAGTATAAAGATGAAATAATGGTTATAGATTGTGGGGTATCTTTTCCAGATGAAGATATGTATGGAGTGGATTTAGTAATTCCAGATGTAAAATATTTAGTAGATAATTCTGATAAAGTAAAGGGGATTTTTTTAACTCATGGACATGAAGATCATATCGGAGCATTACCTTACATTTTAAAACAAATAAATGTACCAGTTTACGGTACAAATTTAACTTTAGGCATAGTTAAAAATAAATTAAAAGAACATAATATACTTTCAGATTGTGATCTTCACGTAGTGGAAGCTGGAGATATAGTTGAATTACAAAATTTAAAGGTAGAATTTATTAGAAATACTCATAGTATAGCAGATTCTTGTTGTATTGCAGTTCATACGCCAGTTGGTGTAATATTCCATACTGGAGACTTTAAAATAGACTTTACACCTATAGATGGATTGGTTATGGATTTAGAACGTATTTCCACATTAGGTAAACAAGGCGTATTATTGCTTTTGGCTGATAGTACTAATGTGGAACGTGCAGGTCATACCATTTCAGAAAAGGCAATAGGTGATACTTTAGCTAGAATATTATCTAATGCTAAGGGAAGAGTTATAGTAGCAACCTTTGCTTCCAATATACACAGGATGCAGCAGATAGTAAATGCATCTATTAAATACGGTAGGAAAGTAGCTTTTAGTGGAAGAAGTATGGAAAATATCTCGGAGCTTGCTATGGATCTAGGATATTTACACATACCAGAAGGTCAGGTCATAACTCTAGATCAAATAAAAAAATATCCTAATGAACAGGTAACAATAATAACCACAGGAAGCCAAGGGGAACCTATGGCAGCTCTTACTAGAATAGCTTTTGGTACTCATAGAAAGATTGAAATTGAACCAAAGGATTTGTTTATTATTTCAGCGTCACCTATTCCTGGTAATGTTAAAATGATAAATAAAGTTATAAATCAATTATTTAAAAAGGGCGCTGGGGTAATCTACGAAGATTTAGAAGAGGTACATGTATCAGGTCATGCGTATAGAGATGAATTAAAGTTAATTCATGCTTTGATTCGCCCTAAGTATTTTATGCCTGTACATGGTGAATATAGACATTTAAGACATCACACAAAGCTGGCTCATAGTCTTGGAATGGATGAGAAAAACACATTTATTTTAGATACAGGAGAAATTTTAGAAGTTTCTAAAAAAGAGGCTAAGATTTCAGGA
>CAYYWN010000205.1:0-4682 GCA_964474485.1 uncultured Clostridium sp.
CATCATAAATATAATTTGATGATTCAGCTACACTTCCATTAATCATAACAGAATTATCAATAAACTCCTGCCCATCCTTTATAACATCTGTAATATAAGCATTAGGAAGTATCATTTTATTTTCGTTAACTATAACCTTCCAGGTAATTTCTCTCGTGGCATAGTTATAATCCTGGCCAGTCTTATTTATAACTCGGTTTTCCACGTATTGCCAGTCATAAGCAGTAGAAGTTTTAATATTATCTCCTGTTAATTTAACATCATTATAATAATATTTATTAATATTTCCTGCATAGACAGTAGGATCTGTTACTCTTGTTTTAAATGTTATTACATAGGTTTCATTAATATCATCACTAAAAGTATAAGTTAATATTCCAGTCTTTTCAGGGTCATTTTTTGCTGATACATAGCTAAAATTTCCTTGAGAAGTACTTTTATCTATAGTTGCAGAGCCTTCTATATATTCTTGTCCTAATATTATATCATCAGTGACCACTGCATTTTTTATAGATATTTTATTATTATTTACAGTAACTTCCCAAGTAATCTCACCAGTGGCTGGATTGTAACCTACTCCTTGTTTATTAATAATGCTAGTAGGCACTGCAACACCCTTATTATCTGAAGCATTACTTGGTACCCCATTACCTTTTAGGTCTACTTTATTAATATAGGTTTTCCCTGTATTAGAATTAAGTGCATCCTCATCAGTTACATCTGTTGAAAATTCAATTGTGTGAGGCTCATTAATAGCATTTGGGAAAGTATAGGTGAATTTTTGTCCATTTAGAGAATAATTATCGTTAGTTGCATTTCCGTCTAACTTAACGCTACCTTCTGTAAAAGTTAATCCATTTGGTATATCGTCTATAACTACAGCATTTGGAATGCTTTGTGCATTATTATTTACTTCAATAACCCAATTAATTCTCTTTGTTGATGCATCATACTTTCCGTCTTTTCTAATAAAGTCTGTAAAAATCCTAACTGATGCCTCATTAGAATCTACACTAGTTCCATCATGATTAAACATTACTTTATTACACTCATATATTGTAGCTCCCTCAGACTCAAAAGCTTTTGGATTTACTACCTTAGTTTTAAAGGTAATTATTTGATATGTGTCTATTACATTTGGGAAATTATAAGTTAATCTGTTACTGATATCATCATAATTATAGTCTGATGGATCTGCATTAGCTCCATTTATAGTAACAGAACCAGGTATAAACTCTTGTCCCTGTGAAATGTTGTCCACAATTTGAGCATAATTAACCTTAACTCCTTCTGGATTTACAATTACTTCCCAAGTAATCTCATTTTTAGAAGGGTCATAATTTCCTTCCTTTTCAGCAGAAGCATCAGGAACTTCCGGTTGTTCAAAATTTATATCAATGGTAATTGGTTTAGAATTCCCTCCAACTTCAAATTTAATAGGTACTGGACTAGGTCCTCCTATTTGGTCAGGGTCAAATTGAGTATCAATAAAAAAGAATCCTGAAACATTAGAATTGCTTTCAGCAAACTCAGTAAAGATAATAGTAACCTTTCCATCAGTTTCTATTTTAACATTTGCAATTGTATCACCATTATCAATAGTAATAGGAAAATTTAGTACACTTACTATTTGTATTTCTTTAGGTATTTGCATAGTATAGATGTCACCTTTTTTTACTGTCCCCTCATTTGGTATTGTAAACTTATAGGTTAGTTTAACTTCAGCATTCTTGCTTATAGGATCTGTGGACTTACTTATGTCATTGCCATTACCATCAGTTAAAATTACGTCAGTTATAAATGAGAAAATATTTGTAGTATCTGTAGCTTTAACTTGTACCCCAGGCAACATAGTGAAAATTTGCATAATGAAAGCAATTAACGCTACTAAAACAGATAACTTTTTCTTTCTTTTATAATTTAATATTTTTTTAATAATAACACTCCTTCCATAATTTTTTTCGACAAAAAACCGACCTTAATATTAAAGGTCGGTTGCACTACTGACTCCGTATATACAAAGTGCCCAAATTAGCATATACTTCAATGTCTCCTTTTGAAAACTTAACAAATTATTACTGATTATTTATCTATAAATATTATCATAGGTGAACATAAGCGTCAATAACTTAACTTTTCGAAGTTTAGAATTATCTAAGGATAACATTAAAGTAGCATCGACTTAATATGCTTATTTACTTGTAATGATTAATAGTTATTTTTCTTTAATATTACTTACTACAAGTATATCCTTATATTTATTATCTATCTATCTACTTTTTGCTTACACCTATACTAATATTTGCTATGTTGCCCACATTTACTTTAAATCTTTAAACTCTCTTTTCTAATATTATGAGCTCCACGCCATGTGCTGGAACATTAATTCTCTCCATGTACTCCCCCTGTAATTTTAATTCCCTTATTTCAATTTTAGGTTGAGCTTTTCCCTTTAAATATCTAAGCTCTTCCTTAGTCATATTTTCTGGTGATCCTAGTTCTATCCATTTATCAAACACCGAACCATTTTCCCTATTTAATCTATACTTTGTTATTTTATAATAACCAGTAATACCCTTTATACTAAATTCTATTTCCTTTAAGGATTTTTCTTCATAAATTGAGTATCTCTCTTTATGCGTTAAAGCAGATACATCACCATGCAAAAACAAATCATCAAAATACACATAGTTATATGCTAATATCTGTATACTTTCCTCTTTCTTAGTTACTATATAATCTTCACCTTGTTCAATAACTTTATCTCCTAACTTTGATAATAAATAGTATGCGTAATACGATGATTTTTTTAATCCCTCTTTATTTAAAAGACCAAAACCTCCATGGAAAGATGAGATTCCTAATTTTTTTTCCTCCATTAAATCTGTAAAGGTCCAATAACCTAGTGAGCTAGTAATTCCTATACATTGCAACACATTTTTTATTATGAAAGTCCCTACATAGCTTGTATCATGAATCAAGTTACCATGAAGAGAGGAAGCATTCCACTCTGTAACATTAATTTCTGGCTTGTGGCTAAGTGTTTCTGAAACTTTATCTTTTACTATATTTAACGCATTAAAGGTATTATCTTTATCATGATAAATCCTTTTTAATTTCGGTGCCATTTCTAATATAGCTTTAGTACCTATATCCTTAAATAAAGATTTATCTACATTATCTAATAAAACGTACTCTGGATATATGTGTATAGATATAAAATCTAATATAATTCCATTATTATTACAATAGGATAAAAAATTCTCCAGATAGCTACTGCTTAATATAGTTCCATGGGTTATTGCTGGGCCTCCTACTCTGAGCTTTTCTGAAATGGATTTAATAGCCAAGGTAGTCTCTTTATAAAATTCAAAATATTCTTCTTTAGTACCAGCCCAAAAAAAGTATCTGTACTCTGGCTCATTCCAAACCTCAAAATACCAAGTTTCTACTTCCTTCAACCCATATCTGTTTATGCAGTGCTTTATAAGTTCTTTTACTAAATCTGTCCATAAGTTTATATCCTTTGGAGGAGAAATATTACCTTTCCAAAAGAAAACCGTATCCTCTGTGCTTTTTAATTCACTGGGCATAAAGCCAAGTTCTATAAAGGGTTTTATATTAACTTCCTTAAAGAAATCAAAAAGTTCATCCACGTAACTCCAGTTATATTCTATATTTCCCTGATTCGAAATATTACATATCATCATCTCATCCAGAAATATTCCATGAAACCTTATATAATCAAATCCAATTTCCCTTTGTAATTCCCTAAGTTGCAATTGAAAATTATTCCTTAACCCTTCTGAAGCTCTGCCAAATGTTATTATTTTTTTCCAATAATGTATAAAGGTTTCCCCTTCATTATTTGCATCTATATAAATAACCTTTATATTATTTCCACAGATGTATTCATCTTTACTTTTTATAGTTGGGAGGGAGAGGTAATTATATAGCTTTTTAAAGGCAGCATTTCTATCCACATCTAAATAAGTTCCTATGTTTTTATTCTCTTTTGTTTGTTTAATAATTTTATGGTTAGAACTTAATAAATCCTCTCTATACTCACTAGGGGAACAGCTATACTCCCTTTTGAAAAGTCTATTAAAGGAATTTACACTGGGAAAGCCGCTAATATAAGCTATGTTTGTTATGGTATGCTCACTATTTATAAGCAGACTTACTCCATTATTTAATCTTATGCTGTTTAAATAATCTTGAAATGACATGCCAATTTTATCCTTAATAAAGTGAGATAAAAAGTGATAATTAAGATGCTCTTTTTCTGAAATTTCCCTTAAAGTAATATTTCTTCCCATATTCTTATTTGCATAGTCCAATATATTGTTAATTCCAATAAGATCCTTATCACAAATTTGTTTGCTTTTAGCCCCGATTATTTCATACGTAACATGCTTAATTAAATGTTCTCCAATTAACTATTAGTAACCCACCATTATTAAATGGAAACCTTTTTTTTTTTTGTGCAAACCCAATTTTTGTTGCAATTTATGGTCATTTTTTTATACCCGCTGACGTGGGGGGAGAAAAAAAAACAAAAGTTAAGAACGGGGTTGAAAAACTTTTTAAAAAAGGTATGGCGAAAATTAAAAATTTTTTTACCTTTTTTAAAGTGACTATTATGGGCGGTATATTGGGGTTTTTAAAGTGGGAATACGTGA